>JAFGSU010000290.1 GCA_016934435.1 Candidatus Zhuqueibacterota bacterium
AAGCTTGCCTGGAGGGACCGGATGCCGGAGCCGAGATTACAAACAGTAAGAGAAAGATTAATATGATTCGAGCAGTATTTCGCATGGTTACCCCAAATGAATGGTAGATTTCCAATCCAACGTCGGCAGAAATTATCCGAACTGGTTCGTTAGATTTTCAAATATACTGACACTTACAATAAACATACTTGATGCTGGCGTTCACCGTTTTATGGTCAACTCTGATACGAAAATTTCGAGATTTGGTTACAATGCGCGACAATTTACTTCATTACAGAGTCAAATGCAAGGCAAATTGATTGGCCCGGTTAATATGATATACGTCCGGCCGCTTCTCATATCAGATAATCGCTTGTGGTTTGCCGCGGTATTTTTTATATTATAAGATGATATTTTCAGCCGATATTCGGTCAAAGCCGACGATTATGGAAAAAGATAACTAATAGAAATTCGCCATGAAATTCCGAAACCATATCCAGCTTTAAGAGATGCACACGGTGATGAATCGATATATGGAAAAGCCCATCCGATTTATAGTGTCTTATTTATATCGCTACAAGTGGCAGATGATCATCGGCTTTTTCTGTGTGTTGCTGACTGCGCTGTTCCAGTTAGCCATGCCCATGGTGTTGCGCTACGGCATCGATTTTATCGAAATGAAAATGACGGGCAGGGCATTGCTACCGGCGTGGTTGACACGGATGGTTCTGGATCATTCACCGGCCGTGGTTTTGATCGTTTTTGCGTTCTTGTTCGTATTCACCGCCATCCTGCAGGGCATCTTTCGATACAACATGCGCAACATCCTCATCGGCGTTTCGCGCAGGGTGGAATACCATTTGCGCAACGATTATATGGCGCACCTGCAAACCCTGTCCGCGTCCTTTTTCCAGCGCAATAAAACCGGGGATCTCATGGCCCGGGCCACCAACGACATGGAAGCCGTCCGTTCGATGTTAGGGCCGGGTATCATGTACATGATGAACACCATCATCGTCGGCATCACCACCATCTGGTTGATGCTTCATATTTCACCGCAGATGAGCCTGTGGTCATTATTGCCCATGCCTCTGGTGGCGGTCATCGTCTATCGCCAGGTTCGTCAGATTCAAAAGCTGTACAATCGCATTCAGGCACAGTTTTCTTCGTTGACGGCCAGGGTTCAGGAAAATTTGTCCGGCATGCGTGTGGTCAAGTCATATGTGCAAGAGGAACATGAAATAACCCATTTCAATCGCCTGGGTCGTGAATATATCAACCGCAACATGGCGCTTGTCAAAGTGCGCGCCGGTTTATGGGCCAGCATCGAATTTCTCCTGGGCATCACAATCCTGATAGCGTTGTTAGTCGGCGGGCGTCTGGTAATCAACGAGACCGTGAGCATCGGCAGTCTGGTGGCTTTTCTTTCGTATCTGGCCATGCTCGCCTGGCCTATGATTGCCTTCGGCTGGGTGCTCAATATCTGGCAGCAAGGCGCCGCTTCGATCAAACGCATCCTCTCCATATTGCGCGAGGAAGCGGACGTTCAGGATGACCGGCGTACGGACCATTCCATTCGGGACATTGAAGGCCGGATCACCTTCAGGAATCTGACTTTTACTTATGAAGAAGCGACCGCGCCGGCGCTGCAATCCATCGAACTGGATATCCCGGCCGGCACGACCGTGGCTATCGTCGGTAACACCGGGTCGGGCAAGTCCACATTGGTCAACCTGGTGGCCCGGCTCTACGAGGTGCCGGAAGGCGCCCTGTTCATCGACGGCCGCGAAATTCACACCATTCCCCTGTCGGTGCTGCGCCGCAATATCGGCATGGTGCCGCAGGAGGCGTTTTTGTTTTCCGATACGCTGGGGGATAATATCGCTTTCGGTCGCCCGGGCGCTGACGCGCGGGAAATCGAGACGGCAGCGGATATCTCGCGACTCACAAGCGACCTGGACCAATTCCCTCAGGGGTATGAGACAATGGTAGGTGAGCGCGGTATCACTCTTTCCGGCGGGCAAAAACAGCGGGCGGCCATTTCGCGCGCCGTCATTCGCATGCCGAAGATTCTGATCCTGGACGATGCCCTATCCGCTGTGGACACCTATACGGAAGAGGAAATCCTGCGCGGGCTGCGCGATATCATGGCCGGACGCACGACGCTGATCGTATCGCATCGCATCTCCACCATCCGCGATGCCGATTTCATCATCGTGCTGCAGAACGGAGGCATCGTCGAACAGGGCGACCATGCCCAATTAACGGCGCAGCAAGGCGTGTATTTTGCCCTCAGCCAGCGGCAGTTATTGGAAGAAGCGTTGGCGGAGTTGAAGTGAATCCCGAAGAAGAAATACTGGGCAAGGCCTACGACAGCCGTCTGATGAAGCGGCTGCTGCGCTATCTGGCGCCCTATCGGTGGATGGTGATCTCGGCGATCGGCATCCTGATTCTGGGGTCGATCATGCAGCTTTTACTGCCCTATTTCACCAAAGTGGCCATCGATCGATATATCACCCCGAAAAATCTTTCCGGGCTGAGCAAAATCGCGCTGGTTTATTTTCTGGTGCTCCTGCTGCAGATGGTATTCGGGTTTTATCAAACGTACATCACGCAAAAAATCGGTCAGAAAGTGATGTATGATATTCGCAGTCAAATTTTTTCGCATCTGCAGCGGCTGCCATTATCTTTTTTCGATAAAAATCCGGTCGGACGCCTGGTAACCCGTGCCACCAACGATGTGGAGACGCTCAACGCCACCCTGTCCAGCGGTGTGGTGACCATTTTTGGCGATGTTTTTGTACTGCTCGGCATCATCGCGGTTATGCTGGCGTTAAACTGGCGTCTGGCGCTGTTGACGTTTTCGGTGCTGCCGTTTATTATCTATGCCAGTTATCTGTTTCGTACGCGCGTGCGTCAATCGTACCGGCAGGTTCGCCTGCGCATCGCCCGCATCAACAGCTATTTGCAGGAAAACATCATGGGCATGAGTACGGTGCAGCTTTTCAATCGGGAAGAAAAAAATTATCGTCGATTTGATGAGCTGAACGCAGATTATCTGGGCGCCTATTTGCAGACCATCTTTTACTATGCGATCTTTCACCCCGTCATCGAGATCATCAGCGCCGTAGCCATAGGATTGATTCTATGGTTCGGCGGTATCAACGTCCTGGATAATACGCTTACTATCGGCGTGGTGGTGGCGTTCGTGCAGTATACGCAGCGTTTTTTCCAGCCCATTCGCGATCTGTCGGAGAAATACAATCTGCTGCAGGCGTCCATGGCTTCCAGCGAGCGTATTTTTAAACTGCTGGATACGCCGCAACAAATATTGGCGCCAGCCGACCGAATGATGCTGCCGCCGCCGTGCGGTGATATCGAATTTCGCGACGTGTCTTTCGCCTACAATGAAAATGAATGGGTGCTGAAAAACATCAGTTTCAAGATCGGCTGCGGCGAAAAGGTGGCCATCGTCGGCGCCACAGGAGCCGGCAAGACCACGCTGATCAACCTGATCACCCGCATGTATGAACCCACAAAGGGACGGATATTCCTCGACGGCGTCGATACCGCCCAGCTAACGCTCGAGGATTTGCGCCGCCGGGTGCGTATGGTGCTGCAGGATGTGTTCATCTTTTCGGGAACGGTAGAGTACAACATCCTCCTCGGCGATGACAGCATCGGCATGGATCGGGTGGTGCAGGCGGCCAAAGATGTCAATGCCCATGCCTTTATCGAAAAACTGGCCAAAGGTTACAAGACCGAACTGCACGAACGCGGCAGCAACCTTTCCACCGGACAAAAACAGCTGCTCTCCTTTGCCCGCGCCCTGGCGTTCAATCCGGAAATACTCATCATGGACGAAGCCACCTCCTCGGTGGACACCGAGACCGAGGTGCTGTTGCGGCAGGCGACGGAAAAACTGATGACCGGCCGCACCGCGTTGATCATCGCGCACCGGCTATCGACCATCCAGAACGTGGATTGGATATTAGTGCTGCACAAAGGCGAATTGCGCGAGATGGGCACACACGAAGAATTGCTGGCGCAAAAGGGAATATATTATAGGCTGTATCAGTTGCAATACAGGGTACAGGGCGGATAGGAAAACGTTAGAACGTGCGAACGTTGACACGTTGGAACGTTGTGACGTGATCACGTTCCAACATTATTCATATCCATAAGGGAAAATCTATGTTTGATGCTATTTTATTTGATCTCGACGGAACGCTGTTAGGGCTGGATAACGACGGCTTTGTAAAAGTGTATTTTCAGGCGCTGGCGCCGAAACTGGCGCCGGTTTTCGGCGATGCGGATTTTACCCAACCGATCATCTTCGCCACCGACGCCATGTATCGCGCCGACGGCTCGATGAATTCTCTGCGGGAAGTATTCATCCAGGCCTTTAACCGGAACAGTCCTGTTGCATTTGAGAGGGTCGAGCCGATTTTCATCGACTTTTATCAGAACGAATTCGAGCAGGTGCGCGCCATTTCTCGGCCTCT
>JAFGSU010000291.1 GCA_016934435.1 Candidatus Zhuqueibacterota bacterium
AACGCAGCGCAGGAGATTTTGGAAATTAAGATCGATAAAGAAGTCGTGAATCCGGAAGATATTGAAATGCTGGAAGATTTGGTGGTCGCTGCGGTTAATCAGGCGCTGCAGAACGCGCGCACAACTGCAGAAGAAGAATTGGGCAAAATAACCGGCGGACTCGCTCCGGGCATGTTAGGCGGGTTGAAATTGCCGGGATTTTAGCTAACCATGTTTTTATTTGCCGAAAAGAGAGGAGCCATTTTTGTTATATTCGTCCGAAGCAGTCGAACGGGCCATCCATGAGCTCAGCAAGCTGCCAGGCATTGGTCGAAAATCCGCGCAGCGGCACGTATTCTATTTATTGAAAAGGCCGCCCGAGGAAGTGCAAGCTCTAACTCGTGCATTGGTCGATTTAACCTTAAAGGTAAAACATTGTTCGATCTGTTTCAATATAACCGAACAGGACCCTTGCCCAATTTGCAGGGATGATAACCGCGATAAACGGCTCATTTGCGTGGTGGAGGAAGCCAACGACGTCATGGCTGTGGAAAAGACCGGTGAGTATCGAGGGCTCTATCATGTTTTGGGCGGTGCGCTCTCGCCTTTAGATGGCATTGGTCCCGAGGACTTGACAATCAAACCCTTACTCGCCCGGTTGACGGAGGATGTAGAAGAGGTTATCATTGCCACCAATCCGAATACAGAGGGGGAAGCAACAGCATTCTACCTGGCAAAATTGATTAAACCTTTACAGATCAAAATTTCACGGATCGCCCGCGGCATTCCGGTCGGAGCGGATATTGAATATGCCGACGAAATAACTCTGACAAGAGCTCTGGAAGGACGTATTACACTTTAAATCCAAGAAAAGCAGGGTTACGAATCGTTATGTTTTTTTATTTCATTGAAATTAGGTAATTTATTACTTGCCTTTATTGAAAAATATTTACTAATTTAAGTGATAGGAAAAAGCGATTCGGCCCAAAAAATTAATTTGGAAACCTTGGGGGTGGCATTAAATCGACTCATACTGACAGACCGCACAGAACTCGGAGTAGAGATATTGGTAACCTGGTCTTGATAAATCGCACATTAACCGAACGGTTATCTTATGCAGTGGGTGAACATAAGGTCGGAGAATAATCCCGACCTTATATGCTATATAGATTGAATTCCTGGAATCGCATGGATCATACTAAAGATTTTGCAGCAAAGCTCAGTTCCAGCACGTTTGGATCCGGATTTTTCCCGGTTGCTCCCGGCACCATAGGCGCTGCCATCGCGGTTGCGGGGCTGTGGTTTGTGGAACTGTCGACCTGGATGCTGTCGGGTTGTATAGTTATTTTATTTTTTCTGGGTGTTTGGGCTTCTACCCGAGTAGAAAAAATATGGGGCGCCGATCCGGGCCGGGTGAATCTTGATGAGGTTGTCGGAATGATGGTCAGTGTTCTTTTTTTGCCCAAAACGCTGACAATGTATGCTGGTGCTTTTTTGTTTTTTCGCATATTTGATATTGCCAAACCCTTTCCGGTAAATCGAGCCGAGCGATTACGGGCGGGATGGGGTATTATGATGGATGACCTGATTGCCGGAATATATGCAAACCTGATTACGCAATTATTTTTTCGTTTGATTGGGCCCCATGTCTGATCCGCTCACGATAGAAATCATCTCCATCGGAGATGAGCTGTTAACCGGCCACATCGCCAATACCAATGCCGCCTGGATGGCCGATCAATTACTGCAAATCGGGCTCAGAGTTAACCGGATAACCACAGTCGGTGACGACGAAAAGGAAATATGTGAAATATTGCGTCAGGCTGAATCGCGTGCCGATTTGATAATGGCTACGGGCGGGCTCGGCCCAACGCATGATGACGTAACCCGGACTGCTTTGTGTGAATATTTTACCTGCAAGTTGGTGGTCAACAAGGAGCTGCTGGAAGATATAAAATCGTTCTTCGGTCGCCGTGGGATTCCAATGGCACGCGTGAATACAGATCAAGCTCGTGTGCCGGCAACAGCGCGTCTGCTTAAAAATGACAGCGGCACAGCGCCCGGTTATGTCTTTAGCAGGAAGAACACCACTTTTTATTTTCTTGCCGGTGTTCCTCACGAGATGCGATCCATGATGGCAAGGATCGTGTTGCCGGAACTCTCACAAAAAGTCCAGACTCGATTGATCCGGACACGATATCTCTGCACCATTGGTATAGCCGAAAGCACTTTATACGAACAGATCGGCGGCATTGATAAAGTCGCCCATGAGGTTCGCGTGGCATTTTTGCCCGGTTTTTCGGGCGTGAAAATTCGTCTCTCCGCTGAAGGGGAAAACGAAGCAGAAACCGAGGGCAGATTGGCCAGGGCGGCGGATTATCTGCGACAAAATATTGCGCCTTATGTCTATTCTGAACGGGACATGCCATTGGAGCAGGCTCTGGCGCTGAAACTTTCGCAGCAGAGAAAAACGATTGCTGTTGCAGAATCGTGTACGGGCGGACTGCTGGCGCATAAATTTACCAACATCCCCGGCAGTTCCAATTTTTTTGAGCGCGGGGTAGTGACGTACAGCAATCGGGCCAAAATAGAATTATTAGGCGTCCCGGCTTCGACGATTGAAGCTTATGGCGCTGTGAGCGAACAGGTCGCCCTCGCCATGGCCGAAGGCGTGCGCCGACTGGCAAAAACCGACTATGGATTGTCGACAACGGGCATCGCCGGACCGGATGGAGGCAGCGATGAAAAACCCGTCGGATTGGTGTATGTCGCATGGGCCGGCGAAGAACAGGTCGATGTAAACATGCACCGGTTTATCGGCGATCGACATTCAAACAAAGAGCGCTTTGCATATGCGGCGCTTAATGTGTTGCGCATTAATATAAAGGCAACCGGCGAATTGTGAAGATCAGGACGTTTGTTTGCATTGACATCCCGGCGGTTATCCGCGAAAAATTGGCGCATCTGCAAGACGAGCTAAAACCTCTGGGGCGCGGTGTAAGCTATACGCGACCCGCGGGTATTCATCTGACCCTTAAATTTTTAGGCGATGTTGAAGCGGTTCGGATTGATGAAATAGCCCGGGGTGTGCAGATTGCTGCCGGCGGGATAAATGCATTTCCGATCCAGCTCAAAGATGTCGGCGCTTTTCCGAATTTCCGCCGGCCCAGGGTGTTTTGGGTTGGTGTTCACGAGCCGAGTGGACGTCTGTCACAGCTGCAAAATAATATAGAGGTTGAACTGGATGCATTAGGATGGGCACGCGAACAAAGGCCGTTTTCACCTCATCTGACAGTAGGGCGGGTAAAATCTTTTCAAAACATGGAAGAGATTATTGAAAAATTTCAGGCGCATTCTTTTCCGCAGCAGCAATTCATCGCTGCGGAGGTAACGGTTATGCGCAGCGAGCTTAAACCAAGCGGCGCGGAATATACGCCTCTTAAAATCATAAAATTAAAAGAGTAGGGGATACTATGCCCAACGAAAATGAAGAAAAACGCAAAGCGATTGAGTTAGCCATGACCCAGATTGACCGGCAGTACGGCAAAGGGTCCATCATGTGGTTGGGGGAGGACAAAAAAATAGCTATGGCGGTTATTCCGACTGGATCCATCTCACTGGATGCCGCGCTGGGTGTTGGGGGCGTGCCGCGAGGACGCGTGGTGGAAATTTTTGGACCAGAGTCTTCCGGTAAAACCACATTAGCCTTGCACGTCATCGCCGAAGCCCAAAAAAAGGGCGGATTGGCCGCGTTCGTGGATGCGGAACACGCCCTGGATGCCCATTATGCCAACCTATTGGGCGTGGACACCGATAATTTGCTCATCTCGCAACCGGATACAGGCGAACAAGCGCTGGAAATCACCGAAACCCTGGTGCGCAGCGGCGCTCTGGATATTGTAGTAATCGATTCGGTGGCCGCCCTTGTTCCCAGGGCTGAAATCGAAGGGGAAATGGGAGACGCACAGATGGGCTTGCAGGCGCGTCTCATGTCCCAGGCCATGCGTAAACTGACGGCCGCCATCAGTAAATCCCATACCAGCGTTGTATTTATCAATCAAATTCGGGAAAAAATAGGTGTCATGTTCGGCAGCCCCGAAACTACCACCGGCGGACGCGCCTTAAAATTTTATGCCTCGGTTCGCCTGGATATACGTCGGATCGCGTCCATCAAAGATGGTGAAAACGTGATCGGCAATCGAACCAAGGTGAAAGTAGTGAAGAATAAGGTCGCCCCTCCCTTCCGGGAAGCAGAATTTGACATCATCTATGGGCAGGGCATCTCAAAAATTGGTGACCTGATTGATTTGGCGGTCAATCATAATATCATGGATAAAAGCGGAACCTGGTTCTCATTTGGTGAAGAACGGTTGGGGCAGGGCCGGGAGAATGTGCGACGCTACCTGGAGCAGAATCCCTCCCTGTTGACTGTTATTGAGAAGAAGGTGCGGGAAGCCTTGAATTTGCCCGGTGCTGAAAAAGATGAAAAGAAAAAAGAAGCTCAAAAGGCGGAGCCTGAAAAAAAATAACGTGTTTTTGTGATCGTTTCTGTTCATAATCACGTTACATATTTTATTCAAGCAGGCAAAATGAATCAAGGCAGAAAAGTAACAGCGATCGAGGTACAAAAAAAAAACACACAGCGCGTTTCCGTCTTTTTAGATGGTGAATTTGCATTCGGCATTCATCAGGATGTTTTACTGCAAAGTGGAATAGCCAGAGGTGATGAATTGTCGGAGCAAAAGATAGGGGAAATCCTCGCGCTGGAAGAACATAAGCGAGCAAAAGAAAAAGCATTACGGCTGCTTTCGGTGCGGAGTCGCAGCATTAAAGAGATGCGCGACCGATTGCGGACGGCGAAATTTTCAGCTGATGTTGTAGATGGCACCATCGCATATTTGCAGCGACTGGCCTTGTTGGATGATACCAGCTTTGCCCAATCATTTGCTCGAAATCGCACTCAGACGAGACCTGAAGGAGCCTTTTTACTGCGTCAGGAATTACGCCACAAAGGTTTAAGCGATCATGACGTTGAAAAGGGCATCGACGCCGCCTTTCAGGAGCAGTCGGAACGGCAGATTGCCTATGAGCTGGCGGCAAAGAAAAAGAAAACGCTCGCCTATTTGGCGGAAGAAAAAGCAAAAAAGAGGTTGAATGATTTCCTGCTCAGGCGGGGATTTGATTGGGACATCGTCAACGATATCATGGAAAACTGGGAGCATATTTAGTTGCTGGAGAAAAATCTTAAAAAGTTAAGGATAGGGACGCGCGCCATTTTAGCGGCGGGCGATTTCAACTACCAGAATATCCGCTCACATATTGTACCGCTGTTCCAAACGGTAAATTTTGATTATGCGGATGTGGAAGAAGGATTGGCCGTATTTAACCGGGAGCGCCCGGGTTATATCTATACGCGCTACAGCAATCCGACGACCGATCTATTCGGCAAGACGGTTGCTGCGCTGGAAGAAGCGGAGAGTTATGCAGTGGCCGCCTCGGGTATGGGCGCCATCAGTGCCATCATGCTATCATTGCTTAAACCCGGCGATCACATTATTTCATCAAAGCAAATTTATGGCGGTACCTATACATTTTTCCAGGAGCATCTGCAGGCGCTGGGAATTGACATCAGTTTTGTTGATATAACCAACGATGATGAAATTGGCGATGCGATGCAACCTAAGACCAGAGTTCTGTACACCGAAGTATTGGGTAATCCCAACCTAATCATCGCCGATATATCCGGATTGGCAAAATTGGCCCGAGCAAAAGAGATCATTTTCGTGGTGGATAATACCTTCACGCCACCACCCATTTTATCACCTCTCAAACTGGGAGCGGATATAGTGGTGCACAGTGCCACAAAATATCTCGGCGGACATGGAGACCTTATGGGCGGCATCGCCCTGGGTCGAGAAGAGCTTATCAGTAAAGTGCGACATACCCTTGAGTATTATGGCGGCGCCCTCAGTCCTTTCAATGCCTGGCTGGCGCTGCGGGGTATCAAAACGCTTGCAATTCGCCTGGAAAGACAATGCCATAATGCAAAGATAATCGCTGAATTTTTACAGGATCATGACCACGTAAAAAAGGTGCATTATCCCGGCTTGCCGGGTCACCCGCACCATGAGGTAGCCAAACGGCAACTGAATGGTTTTGGCGCCATGATTTCTTTTGAATTGAAAGGCGGCCTGGAAGCGGGTAAAAAATTGATGGATGCGGTCCGTGTCTGCCGCTTTACGGTGAGTCTGGGTGAAATTGATACACTCATCATTCATCCTGCCTCCACCTCCCATGCCGCCCTGAAACCGGAAGAACGCCTGGCTATAGGGATCAGCGATGGTTTGGTACGGCTATCCGTCGGCATAGAGGATATGGAAGATTTGCTCGAAGACTTGCGGCAGGCCTTGCAGCAAGCCGGATAAGGCACTGGTTATGCCTGACCATCAACTAAAAGATAAACAGATTTTTATTATGTAGATTTATTAATTTGAACCTGAAAATATCCAGAAACAAATCCTATGATTGCTAATGAAATCCGAAAATCCTTTTTAGATTTTTTCAAAAGTAAAAACCATCACATTGTACCCAGCGCACCAGTGGTACCGCAGGATGATCCAACTTTGCTATTCATCAATGCGGGGATGAATCCTTTTAAAGATATATTTCTTGGTAATAGGCAAATTCAATATCCTCGCATAGCGGATTCGCAGAAATGCATACGGGTTTCCGGAAAACATAATGATTTGGAGCAAGTCGGCCGCGACACTTATCATCATACCTTTTTTGAAATGCTCGGCAACTGGTCGTTTGGTGATTATTTCAAAGCCGAAGCCATCGAATGGGCCTGGCAGTTGTTGACGGAAACATGGAAGCTTCCCAAAGAGCGGTTGTGGGCTACTATTTTTGCAGGTGACAGCAAGGATAAGGTGCCGGCCGATGAAGAAGCCGCAGCAGAATGGCTGAAACGAACCGACATCGCCCCGGAGCGCATCTTACAATTCGGCAAAAAAGATAATTTCTGGGAGATGGGAGACACCGGTCCTTGCGGACCGTGTTCGGAAATTCATTTTGATCGGGGCCCCGATTATTGTGACAAAACGGATTCCGATCATCGCTGCGATGTCAACGGCAGCTGCGGACGATATATTGAATTATGGAATCTGGTTTTTATCCAGTACAATCGCGATGAAAAAAATCGTCTGCATCCGTTACCGGCCAAACATGTGGACACCGGCGCGGGGCTGGAGCGCGTGGTGGCGGTTCTGCAAAATAAAAAATCCAATTATGATACGGATATTTTTGCTCCTATCATCGAAGAAATCGCAACCATGACCGGCCATGGCTATAAGGAAGGGGAGATTGGAGTGGCTTTTCGGGTTTTGTGCGATCATGTACGCGCCCTCGCTTTCGCCGTCGCCGATGGCGCGATACCGGGCAATGAAGGACGCGGTTATGTGTTGCGACGCATTTTACGGCGCGCAGCCCGCTTCGGCAGAGTCCTGTCCATGCACGAACCGTTCATTTTTAAACTGGTGATGCCGTTGGTACAATCCATGGGTGATGCCTACCCGGAACTGAAAATCCGCAGGGAATACATCGAAAAGGTTATTCGGGCTGAGGAAGAGAGCTTTGGCCGTACGCTTGATCGTGGCATTGAAATATTCGAGGAAAAAGCACAAGCGGCCATCGCCATGGGCAAGGGTTTGTTCCCCGGGCGGGATGCATTCCTGCTGCATGACACTTATGGATTCCCGTTGGACCTGACCCAGCTCATGGCACAGGAAAAGAATTTAAGCGTAGATGTTAAAGCATTTGAAAAAGAAATGGCCGGGCAGAGAGAACGATCGAACCGAAGACGGGATGCCGAGTATAGGGCATTGGACCTTACCAGTATCAAGGGGAGCTCTTCAAAATTCGTCGGTTACGAGCGGGATGAGATGCATACGACCGTATTGCACTATGATGCGCAGCGCATCATTCTCAAAGAGACTCCTTTTTATGCCGAATCGGGTGGACAGGTAGGCGATACCGGGACTATTGAAAATGAACATTTTAAGTTTAAAGTGGACACGACGCGATATGTGGGCGAGCATATCGTGCATTTCGGGAAATTGGCTTCCGGAACGCCCCCGAAAGTGAACGACCGGGTGTTGGCAAAGATCGATGTCGATAAGCGACGCGCCACCGAGCGCAACCATACGGTTACCCATCTCATCCATAGAGCCTTGCGCACACTTTTAGGAGAGCACGTCCATCAGGCGGGTTCGCTGGTCGCTCCCGATTATATGCGATTTGATTTTACCCATTTTGAAAAGATGTCATCGGAGCAGATTCGGAAAATTGAACGGATGGTCAATGATACCATCCTCGAGAATAGAATGGTAAGCTGGCAATATTTACCGCTCGATAAGGCAAAAGCGCTTGGTGCCATGGCGTTGTTCGGCGAGAAATATGAGGAGCAGGTTCGCGTGGTGGAAGTAGAGGATTTTTCTCGTGAATTATGCGGCGGCACACACGTTCGTCAAACGGGTGAAATTGGTCCTTTTGTGATTATCAATGAGTCTGCTGTAGCCGCCGGTATCCGGCGAATCGAATGTTTAACCGGTCTTGCCGCCCTGGATTACTTGAGCGATAAAGCACGGCTTGTGCAGGATAGCTCGGAATTGCTTGGATGCAGTGCTGCGGAACTGAGTCAAAGAATCAGAAAGCTCTACCAGGAGCGTAAAGAGTTGGAGGGCGAACTGCGTAAAATCAAACGTGTCGGTTCCAGGGATTTGGTGCAGGACATTCTCAAAACGGTGACAAAAATTGATGGTATTAATATTGCAACTGCCAAAGTCGATGTGGGCAGTGTGGATGAGCTAAAACAATACGGCGATTTGATTCGAGATGGCCTTAAATCAGGCGTTGGCGTATTGGCCGCGGTATTGGGAGATAAAGTAAATTTTATTTGTGTGGTGACCAAGGATTTAATTGAAACAAAGAAATTGCAGGCCGGAGACATCGTTAAGAAAGTGGCGGGATTCGCAGGTGGTAGTGGGGGAGGCAGTGCGCACATGGCACTTGCGGGTGCTAAAGATGTAGACAAAGTAAGGGATGCCCTATCGCACGTGGCGGAAATAGTACGACAATCAGTACGTTGAGTCATGATGCTCGAGGCATTTTAGATTTGGTAACGATTGGTCGATTTTAAGAGGGAGCCCGTGAAGGTCTTTGAATATTTAACTCAAGTCAGAGTGAAAAAAGGGGCCGGATATCTTGTTTTGATAGATCCGGATAAGCAGAGTCTGGAGGAAGCTGTTGCGTTGGCCAAGAGTTGTGCGGATGCGGATGTAGACGCCCTTTTAGTGGGTGGCAGCCTGCTATTTACTCATATTTTTGATGAATTGATCAAGGGAATTAAGGCTGAATGTAATTTGCCTGTGATCATTTTCCCGGGAAGCACCCGGCAGCTGTCAAAATATGCGGATGCGATATTGTTCTTATCCTTGCTCAGCGGGCGCAATGTGAATTATATTATTGGTGACCAGGTGCTTGCCGCTCCCATTATAAAATCCATGAAGCTGGAACCTATCTCAACGGCCTATTTATTCATTGAATCGGGTAATATTACCTCTGCGCAATTTCTCAGTGACACCAAACCCATACCGCGCGAGAAAGCCGATATTGTGATCGCCCATGCGCTGGCAGCCGAATATCTCGGCATGAGCATGGTTTATCTTGAAGCGGGAAGTGGGGCGCAGCAATCGGTTCCTGATGCGATAATTGCCACCCTGCACAAATTCATCACTATTCCCATTATTGTCGGGGGGGGTATCCGCACACCCGAGGAAGCACAAAAAAAAGTGAATGCCGGAGCCAGTTTTATCGTTACCGGCAATGTCATTGAACAAAGTCGAGATCGTAATCTCATCAAAGCATTTGCTCAAGCTATTCATAGTAAGGCATGACAGTATGACAGCTCATTCTACCATTCCACTGATTGATACGCACGCTCATATTTTGCCTTTCTGGGATGATGGCGCAGATTCCTGGGAAACCGCCCTTGCCATGGTTAAACAGGCCGAAGAAGACGGCATCGTTGAAGCCGTCTGTACGCCTCACATTTTATCCAAACAGGAATTTCAACAAGAGAGCATTTTGCTCGGACGATTTGAAGAGTTATCAAAAAGAGTCAAGGAAGCCGGACTCCATGTGAGGCTTTATATGGGTTCGGAAATATTTATCCATCCCGAACTGGATCTTCAATATCGCATAGCTACGCCGGCGGGAAACGGCCGTTATTTTCTCGTCGAATTTCCCATGAGCTTGACGCCCGAGTCGGTCACTCAATCATTTTTAAATGAAATATTTAAAGCCAAAATCCCGGTTATCGCTCATCCGGAGCGTTATCTGCGAATTCTGAATAATCCGACCGAAGCGTATCGTTATGTGGAGCGCGGCGCCCTGCTGCAACTCAATGCGGGCAGCATTCTCGGTAATTTTGGCCAGATGATCAGAGAGCTGTCGCATTTTTTATTGGATGCCAATCTGGTACATCTGGTGGCTTCGGATGCGCACGATGTCCATTCGAGACCCCTTCGATTAAGGAAAGCATTCGACTATGTTTCCCACAAATGGAGCGAAGATAAAGCTAGACAACTCTTTAATGAGAATCCGGCAAAAATGCTCAGGGGGGACGTGATACGCAGCGAACCAAAACCCCCGCAGCAAAAAACGAAAACAAAATGGGGCAGGTATATGAAATCCTTTACTAAAAAGATGGGAACTTTTAATGGATGAACGCATTGCTTATATACATTCCCAGTTATCGGAAACAATAGATTTGTTGCGGGAGATTGATACAAATCTGAAAAAAAGTATCCTGCGTATTGCAGATGTATTCGGTACGTGCTTATCCCGTGGCGGAAAGGTACTCATATGCGGAAATGGCGGAAGCGCTGCGGATGCGCAACATTTTGCCGCTGAACTGGTGGGGCGCCTGAGTCGCAATCGTCAGCCGTTCGCGGCTCTCGCACTTACAACGGATACATCCATTCTTACTGCTTTAAGTAACGATTTTTCGTTTGATCTAATTTTCCAACGACAACTGGAAGCCCTCGGCCTGGCGGGCGATGTTTTGATGGGCATCAGTACCAGTGGTAATTCGAAAAATGTCATTCAAGCCATTCTGGCGGCAAAGGAAAAGGGAATAACCACCGTGGGCCTGACGGGCAAAGGTGGAGGAGAGTTGGCCAACGTGGCGGATGAGATACTGATTGTACCGCATGATAATGCTCAGCACATTCAAGAAGCGCATGTTGCCATCATGCACATCTGGTGTGCGCTTATAGAGGCCGCACTGCTGCCTGAATAATGTATTTCCTTTGCCTCTTTATAATATAACATTGTTTTGGATATCCATTGAATTTTTTGAATTCAGCCATACTGGTAGGTCTTGTTGCTGCGATTTTACCGCTTCTTATTCATCTATTTACCAAGTCTAAAGCAAAACCTGTAGCCTTCAGCACATTGCGCTTTTTACGTCAGTTGCAGAACAAAAAGATCAGACGCTTAAAGTTGCGGCAAATTCTTTTGCTCATTTTACGTACATTAATTGTGCTTTTATTGGTTCTTGCTTTTGCCCGGCCCACTTGCCGGACGTCATCTCCCGACCTATCGACAGGCGACGCAAATACAAGTGCGGCGATCATTCTGGACAACTCGATAAGTATGGCAAGAATCCATCAGGGAAAGTCGTTGTTTGAACGGGCAAAAGTTGCCGCCCATGCCATTGTCACAAATTTTCGCGAAGGAGACCAGATATTCTTTATCACTACTACAGATACCAGCCTGCAGAAAAACAAAATCGCATACCACGATTTTGATTTATTGCATCGTGAGATTGACCAGACCGAGCTGAATTATAACAAGACGGATTTAACCGCCGCGCTTAATTTCACGCGTCGAATGCTGGCAGAGTCCAAAAATATCAATAAGGAAATTTTTACAATTTCCGACTTGCAACGTAATGCTTTCCGCCAGGACACTCTCAGAAAAGTAGACCCTTTAATTCGGTCGTATGCTGTAGCTATTCAGGACGATGATAGTCAAAATTTATCCGTAGAGTCGGTTCACCTCCGTTCCACCATTTTACAAAAAGGTAAATTGGCTGAACTGGAAGTAAAATTACGCAATCGCGGCCGTTATCCTGTCAGAAACAGACTCGTCGAAGTATTTCTCAATGACCAGAGAGTGGCTCAGAATATTGTTGATGTGGAAGCGGAGAGCGAAAGCAGGGTTCTATCTAAATTTATTCTCGATCGTAGCGGCTTTCTGACAGGACGGGTGCGTTTGGAAGACGACGATCTTTTGCAGGATAACGAACGTTACTTTTCATTTACGGTTCCAGAAAAGATCAACATCGTTCTTATCAGTCAGACACCGGACGCTGATTTTTTGCTATCCGCGTTGCAGCCGACTAAAATGCCCGGCTCGTTGTTTGAAATTGTTCGGCTTCAGGAGGAACGTTTGTCTTCTCAGATACTGGACACAATGCAGGTGATCGTCCTGAACAATGTACCTCAGCCGAGTAAGCAGAGTATTGAAAAATTGCGATACTTTATCGATGGAGGGGGGGGGCTTTTACTGATATTGGGAGCGGCGACCGATTTGCAGTGGTACAACGAGGCCTTTAATTCACTATTGGGTTTACCACGGTTTGTGGAAGTGATGGGAGACGAAAATAGCAGGTTCACTCTGGATAAAATGGATCTCGACCATCCTGTTTTTAGCGGAATATTTGAGAAGGACCGGGTTCATTTTACCAGGCCTTTCTTTTTTTATGGCGTTCGAGTCGGAGCAAACGCTTATATCAATCCGATTTTATCTTTCAGTTCGGGAGAACCTTATCTTTTCGAGGTGCGCAAAGGGCAGGGAACCATTTTAGTATTCACAAGCGGTTTTGATGTGAAACAATCGGATGTGGCTTTTCGGGCTATTTTTGCGCCTCTGATGCACAGATGTGCGGCTTATCTGGGATTGCGGAGCCAGAGTGCGGGTGATGATTTGCTCATTGGCCAGTCCTGGCGGTTTCGGCTGCCGAGCGATGCGATCAATGTGGATTTGCAGATTGTCCGACCCGATCAGGAAATCGATCGGGTCCAACCTGTTGTAACCGCTTCAGGGGCCTGGATTCAGTATGAAGAATGCAATGACCCCGGAATCTATTATCTGTCAGCCAATCATTTTCCGATTGCTCAATGGGCTGTAAATCTTGATGAGACTGAATCCGATTTCCGCAGAATGGATGAGACAGAATTGAATACCCGATATCAAATTCAGGTAGTTCAGGATGTCGAAGATTTGACACAAATGCTGGTAGAGCAAAGAGTGGGCAAAGAACTCTGGTATTATTTTCTTCTCGCTGTTTTAGCCCTGCTCATCATCGAAATGCTGCTTTATCGTGAGAAGGGTGAAGCCGTGATAGCCGAAGGTGATACCGAAAGTTAGCAGAATATGTTTGAAGAAACGCAAGAAAGAGCGATCCTGGTCGGATTGGTAACGCGGCAAAATGTTCGCTGGCAGGTTGAAGAATATCTGGATGAGCTTGAGTTACTGGCAGATACAGCTGGGGCAGAGGTGTTGGAAAGGGTCATACAGGAGCGGGAACGTATGGATCCCGCTTTTATGGTCGGCCGCGGCAAAGTGGAAGAACTTGCGCAGATGGCAAAATATCTTGACGCGGATTTGATCATTTTTGATGATGACCTGTCTCCGGCTCAGGCAAACAATATTGAAAGAATTTGTAAGAGTAAAATCGTCGACCGCAGCGGTCTTATTTTGGATATATTTGCCAAACACGCTCGTACGCGCGAAGCGAGAACGCAGGTTGAGCTGGCACAACTCAACTATTTGCTTCCCCGGCTTACAGGTCAATGGCGCCATCTTTCGCGACAGGTGGGCGGTATCGGGGTAAGAGGCCCGGGCGAAACACAGCTGGAAGTGGACCGACGATTGATTCGAAATCGGGTGGCCCATTTGGAAAAGGAACTCGTCAAGATTTCCAATCAGCGACAGGTCAGACGCAAGAATCGGCGCGATATTTTCAAGGCAGCCCTCGTTGGCTATACCAATGTCGGTAAATCCACTTTGCTGAACGCCCTCACCTCGGCGCAAGTCTTGGTGGAGGATCGGCTGTTCGCAACCCTTGATGCGACCGTACGGGGATTGCAGTTTAATGATCATCTGCAGGTTTTATTGATTGATACGGTGGGTTTCATCCGGAAACTACCGCATCATTTAGTGGCCTCTTTCAAAAGCACGCTGGAAGAAACGGCGGATGCGGATTTGCTGTTGCACGTCATTGATATTACCCATCCCCATTTTGCAGAGCAGATAACAACCGTAGAAACAGTGTTGGCTGAATTGGGTTTGGAGAATCGACCCACTATCAGGGTTTACAATAAAATAGACCAATTTGAACAACCTGCTCTTCTGACGAAAATTAAAAACCAAGACACCATGAGCGTTTGCATTTCTGCGCAAAAAGGCACTCATCTCGATCGTCTAATCGGCTTGATACGCTCGTTTGCCGAACAGGGTTATACAATCGATGCCATCACTATTCCCGTGCAGCAAGCCGGACTGGTTAGTAAAGTATATAATATCGTTGATGTTCTGCAAACAACTCATGATGATGGAGAAATTACGCTTACGGTTAAAATCCCGGCTATTCAAGAAAAAAAGATACGCAATCTGCTTCATAACTTATTGGTTGGTGAATCCAAGAGTGGTAATAGCTGATGCATATTCTCGTTGTAGATGATGATAGCAACGTCTGTCAATCCCTCGCCTGGCTTTTACAGAAGGATGGCCACCGGGTTCATACCTGCCGGAGTGGAGAGGATGCCGTTGCTGCTGTTGATAAAGAGATGTTTAATCTGGTATTTCTCGATGTCGTGATGCCCGGTATGGGGGGGTTATCTGCGCTGGAAAGGATGTTGTCCAGAGAACGAACCCTGCGGGTGGTCATGATTTCCGGGGCTGCGGATTTGAGCATGGCCGTGCGCGCGATTAAGATGGGCGCATATGATTTCCTGGAAAAACCACTCAATCCGGAAAAAGTGCAGGTGGTTGTGAACCATATACAGAAGCAGGAACAGGTTCGCGCTCAGGTTGAGAATCTCCAATCGATCGTCGATCAGGAATACAAAATGATCGGGACTTCTGCAGCCATGCAACAGGTATATCGAGCGATCGAAATGGCGGCGCCGAGCGAAGGCCGTATTCTCATTATGGGGGAGAATGGCACGGGCAAAGAACTGGTCGCACGAGAAATCCATAAAAAAAGCGGGCGGGCAAACCAGCCTTTTATTCAGTTAAATTGCGCCGCGATCCCGAGAGAGTTAATTGAGAGTGAATTATTCGGCTATGAAAAGGGAGCCTTTACAGGCGCAGCGCAACGAAAAACCGGTCTTATTGAAAAGGCGCATGGCGGAACTCTGTTGCTCGATGAAGTGGGGGATATGGCTCTCGAAACACAAGCCAAGTTATTGCGCGTGTTGCAGGAAAATGAATTTTATCGAGTGGGCGGTACCAGCGCTTATCATTTTGATGTGCGCATCATTTCCGCTACCAACAAGGATTTGCAGAAAGAGATTTCGCTTGGTAACTTTAGGCAGGATCTCTATTTTCGTCTGAACGTTATTCCGCTGGTTATACCGCCTTTGCGGCAGCATCGGGAGGATATCCCCCTGCTTACAAAACATTTTTTGACCAACTACTGTCGACGCAATGGCAAAAAAATGAAGCAGGTGACGGAAGATGCCATGATTATTCTCCAGAACTATCCCTGGCCCGGCAATGTCCGGGAGCTTAAAAATATCATGGAACGGTTGGCTATTATGATCGAGAAGAAGGTTATCGACGACGAGGCGGTGTCTTTGGTTCTGGCGACAAAATCTTTCGTGCAAACAGGAGATAGTGATTCGGAATTGCCGTTAAAAGTACAATTGCAAAATTTTGAGAAAAAAATCTTAAAGGAAGGTATGATTAAACACCAGGGTAACATAAGTCGACTAGCCGCTGCCCTGAAAACCGACAGGGCCAATTTACATCGCAAACTGAAACAGTATGGCATAAAATATGGGGTGTCGGCATGAAAAAGGTCAATTTGCATATTTCGGCTGTATCCATCGTTATCTTTTATATCCTGATAAACGGTTTACTTTCAGTGATTGCACAAGAAACCGGCCGCATCCGCATGACCAACCGACACTACAGAAGCGGCGACTGGGTTACCTATTCGACGACCAGGTTCATCCATCATCTGGCCATTGGACCCGATGAGATTTATTTCGCCACCACGGGGGGTATCACTCGTTTTAACCATTTTAGCAACCAATGGGAGGAACCCTATACCATGAGCGATGGCCTGGCGAGTAACCATATATCGCTGGTGGCCTTTGATGTTGCGACCGGTTATTTATGGTGCATCACGGAAAATAGTATCAGTTATCTAGAGTCGGCCAGTAAGTTATGGTACAATTTTTTTTACGATGAACTGGGTTTTTATGATCGTGAAAGCGTGCATTCCATTGGATTCAGCGAGGATCGCAGAGTCTTCCTTGTGACCGAACGCGATCGCTGGTTTTCTTCCTTAAATACATCCGGTAATTTTTTCCCCCAAGCGCCGGACAATAATTCTACAAAGGTAGTCTGGTTTGGAGCCATGGCTGAGGCCGAGCAACTTCCGACTTTTTTGAATGTACCGTATGGTTATTTCTATGATCCACAGAACAATCTGATCACCGATACGCATTTACGTCGTTTTCGTATCACCTGTTGGATGCGCGATAACTGGAATAACCTCTGGCTCGGCACCTGGGGGCTCGGCGCCGGCCGCGCTGATCTGAATACAACAAATATGGATCTGCTCACCTTTGGACTCTGGAACCCAACCGTCCATACCATTGCCGGGGATATTGACGGATTATGGCTGGGCGGTATCCAACAACAGGAAGCGCCCGCCGGTATTACCTACTGGTCGGGGCTTGATGCGGAACCCATCTACTACGAACCCCTTTTAATTTCCGGCTTTCATGATGACCGCATTACCCAAATAGCCGTGGATGGACAGACCGTCTGGTATGCAACCCAGAACGGCCTTACCCGCTATAACGCGGAAAAAAACAGCTGGCATACCTTTAATCAAAGCGATCATCTGGTGGACAACAGGATCGAGGACATTATTATCGATGGTCATACAGTCTGGGTCGCCACCCGGGCCGGATTGTCGGCCGTGGAAAAAAAGGCTTCCGCCAAGAAAGATACTCTCCGTTTTCAAATTGTCGATTACAAGACTCTGGCAAATGTATGGATTTACGACCTGGACCGGACGGAGAACCTGATTTGGGCTGCAACCGAATTTGGATTGTACTTTTATGACAAAGCGAAGAAAAACGGAGAATTTTATCGAGGAACGCTGGGTCCCGGAACCCAACGCACGTTCGCCGTATCCTGTTACGGTGAGGAAGTGTGGTATGCCACCGAACAGGGGGTTTCTGCTTTGTTGATGGATGAATCCACTACAGAAGACTGGCCGCTATACGCCCTGCGTAATTACCAAATCCATAGCCGTACCTGGCGATTATTTGCGGATTCATCGGCCGTCTGGTTGGCCACCCAGGAAGGCGTTATCAGACTGGATCGCCAGAGTAGCCGGTGGATACACTATACAATCGAAGACGGCCTCCCGTCGAATGCAATTTACAGCATACTGCTGGATGGCGATTATATCTGGTTCGGCAGTAGGGCCGGATTGACGAGGTTTTACTGGAATGCTCCTTATCGCATTGATTAATGGGGCGGCATAATCAGATGGACCTGACCGGCGCGAAACAATTTCTTTATGAGTTAGAATCTATCGGTTGGAAGCTGGATCTGCTGCGGATGACCGCATTCCTGGATCACCTTGGCAACCCGCAACAGAGATTCCGGAGCGCTCATATTGCCGGCACCAATGGCAAGGGTTCGGTTGCGGCGATGCTGGAAGCCATTCTGCGTGCAACCGGACGAAAGACGGGCATGTACACTTCGCCGCATCTGATAGACCTGCGCGAACGAATACGTACAAATGGCGCCATGATCGGCGCTGACGACCTGATTGAATTGGTCGAAAAATTCCATGGTATCATCACGGAAATCGGTTGCACTTTTTTTGAAGCCATGACCGGTCTGGCGTTTTACCATTTTGCCGAGACTGGTATCGATTTTGCGGTAGTGGAGGTCGGCCTTGGCGGTCGTCTGGACGCCACCAATTTATTGCAGCCTTCCATCACGGCGATTACGAATATCGGATACGATCATATGAACTATCTGGGATCTGATTTGCCGCAGATCGCTCGCGAAAAGGGGGGTATTATCAAGCCAGGAATTCCAGTTGTTTTGGGCCGGATGCCCTATGAAGCGGAACAGGTATTACTTGAGATGGCCGAGCGTTCATCCAGTCCTGTTTTCTCAACCCGGCATTCTGTTTCCATAGAAAATCTGCAAATGCAAGCGAACGAATCGGATTTTACTTTATTGACAGACAATGGCAGATATGCTGACTTGCGATTATCGCTTGCAGGTCCGCATCAGGTGGGAAATGCCTGTACAGTGGTGCTGTTGGCTGAGAAACTGGACGCGCTCGGTGTCAGAATCGATAAAAAAGACATCTTTACGGGTCTTCAATCCGTGGAATGGTTGGGTCGGTTTTCCATCCTAAAACATCAGCCCCTGATCATTTGCGATGTTGCCCACAATGCCGATGGCATGCGAATGCTGCAATGGATGCTTGATCATTTTTACCCCGACAGGTCTGTACACCTTGTGATGGGAGTTGTAAAAGATAAGGATATTGCGGCCATGATGCAGCGCTTGCCGTTGAAACTGGCAAAGGTGTTCGCTGTTCCGCTACAAACACAGCGTGGTTTGCCGGCGACGGCATTAGCGGCCGTAATCCCCCGGAACAAAGTAGAGATATATTCTTCCCTGACCTCCGGACTGCGGCAGGCGATTGAAGAAACCGGGACGGGACAACTGATTTGCGTGACCGGTTCCCATTATATAGTCGGAGAGGCGCTTGAGCAAATAAATAACTTGACAAAATAAGGAATATTTTATAAATTTTTAATAATGGCTCCTGTATCGCCTCAATAACACACCATATTTTCTTCAAATTTGCTGCCAAACGAATATTATGTGAGAATAGAATATTAGCGTGAGCAGTCATCTTAAAAAACATTGATTGGGAGCAGAAGCTTGGCAAAGGTTGTGTTGGATAAAGTGACCAAAATCTTCGACAAAAATGTGGTCGCTGTTGATGCCGTTGACATTGATATTAAGGACACAGAATTTGTCGTCCTGGTTGGTCCCTCGGGGTGTGGTAAGTCAACCACCTTGAGAATGATCGCCGGTCTGGAGGATATTTCATCCGGGGAGATTAGCATTGATGATAGGATCGTCAATGACGTCCCTCCCAAAGACCGTGATATCGCCATGGTTTTCCAAAATTATGCACTCTACCCGCATATGAGTGTTTTTGAAAACATGGCCTTTGGATTAAAATTGCGTCGATATCCTAAGGATGAAATCGAGAAACGGGTTCAGGAAGCGGCTCATATTTTAGGAATCCAGCCGTTATTGAGTCGTAAACCAAAAGCATTATCCGGAGGGCAACGACAGCGAGTAGCCGTAGGGCGTGCTATTGTTCGAAAGCCAAAAGTTTTTTTGTTTGATGAACCGCTGTCCAATCTGGATGCAAAGCTGCGGGTACAGATGCGGACGGAGATATCAAAATTACATTCACGCCTTGAGACAACCATGATCTATGTCACCCACGATCAGGTCGAGGCCATGACCATGGGAGATCGAATCGTTGTTATGAAGGACGGCAAGGTGCAGCAGATCGATTCTCCTTTAAGCCTGTACAGCGCTCCCGTCAATAAATTTGTTGCGGGTTTCATCGGCAGTCCCGCCATGAATTTTCTGGAAGGTAAACTGGTCCAGGGGGATGGATTGTATTTTAATTCATCCTCCCTGCAATTGCTCCTGACATCGACGGTGGCGAAAAAATTGCAGCCGTTTATCGACCAGCCATTAATTATAGGTATTCGTCCGGAAGATATTATTGAGGCCGTGCAGGAAACGGTGGAGAAGAATTATGCTGTAATGCAGTGTAAGGTTGAGGTGGTGGAGCCTATGGGCAATGAACAATTTGTTTATCTTAAAATTGGCCAGGACTCACTGGTGGCGAGAATGAACACGCTGGCTCGGCCGAAAGTGAATATGGATTACCAGGTTGCCTTTAATTGGGATAGGGTGCACTTTTTTGATGCGCAGTCCGAGGTCGTGATAAACTGAGATTTGTATGACTTGGACAATATCCTGTTTTCTGTCAAAAAATCCCCGATCAAGTTTAAAAGCAAATCCTTAAACTGAATAATCCCGGCAATTATCATTAAAATAAATGTTTAACACTATACAAAGAGGGACCAATGGACATTGCGGAATTGAAAGCTTTAAAAATCGCTGATCTAACACGTTTAGCACAGGAATTAGGCGTTTCGGGATGCACGGGCATGAAAAAGGCTGAACTCATTTTTTGCATCCTTGAAGAACAGACCAAAAAGGAAGGTTTAATTTTTGCGGAAGGTGTACTGGAAGTCTTGCCCGACGGATATGGCTTTCTGCGTTCGCCGGATTTTAACTATCTGCCTGGTCCGGATGATATCTATGTATCCCCTTCGCAAATAAAACGGTTTGGTCTGCGCACCGGCGACACGGTTTCAGGTCAGATACGACCGCCAAAGGAAAACGAACGCTTTTTTGCCTTGCTCAAGGTCGAGGCGGTAAATTTTGAAAATCCCGAAGAGGCAAAAAGCAAAATACTATTTGACAATCTGACGCCGCTGTACCCCCATGCCAGAATTGACCTTGAGACCACCCCCAACGAAATGTCCATGCGCATCTTAAATTTACTGGCACCCATCGGCAAAGGACAGCGCGGCCTCATCGTCGCGCAACCCAAAACAGGCAAAACCACTTTGCTGCAAAAAATTGCCAATGCCATCACCACCAATCATCCTGAAATTAAGCTGATTGTTTTGCTCATCGATGAACGACCGGAAGAAGTGACGGATATGGAACGTTCGGTGAAAGCCGAAGTGATCAGCTCTACCTTCGATGAACCCGCAGAACGCCATGTTCAGGTATCCGACATGGTGCTCGAGAAATCCAAAAGACTGACCGAGTACGGGCAGGATGTGTGTATTCTATTGGATAGTATCACCCGGCTGGCAAGAGCCCATAACGCGGTTGTGCCCCATAGCGGAAAAATTCTCTCCGGTGGTGTGGATGCCAATGCCTTGCATCGGCCGAAACGATTCTTCGGGGCTGCCCGCAACATCGAGGAGGGAGGCAGCCTTACCATCATTGCCACCGCTTTGATTGATACCGGCAGCCGTATGGATGAAGTAATATTCGAAGAATTCAAAGGAACGGGTAATATGGAGCTGGTACTGGATCGCCGCCTTTCCGATCGCCGGGTGTTTCCAGCCATCGACGTCAATCGCTCAGGGACGCGAAAAGAAGAATTGCTATTGGATGAATTGGCATTGAACCGGGTGTGGATTCTTCGTAAACTACTGGCTGAATTAACTACCGTGGAAGCGATGGAATTTCTACTCAGCAAGATTCACGGCAGCAAATCCAATAAGGCGTTTCTCGAATCCATGAGTGCCTGATGTAAAGGTTTTTCTTGCTATTAAAATAATTTATCATTAAATTATTTGACGTATACATTTATTATTGGAGGTATTGAGTTGAAAAAAGGCATTCATCCTGATTACAAGATCAGTACAGTTATCTGCGCCTGCGGCAATAAATTTCAGGTGCGGTCTACGGCGGGAGATCTGAGGCTGGATATTTGCTCAAATTGCCACCCGTTTTTCACCGGTAAGCAGAAATTTATTGATACAGCCGGACGTGTTGAACAATTCCGAAAAAAATACAGCCGACAGGTGAAAAACGACGAAAAACAGTCTTAGCTGTTCTATATTGCATATTTTAACGGAATAAATCCCATGTGGCGGTGGATTTTATTCCGTTTTTTATTTCATTCAGTATTGCAGATGATAATGTACTTTTTTTTCAGAGGACATCAGGATAGATGAAAGAGTCGGATGATCTGGCATTAGGCGGACAAGCAGTAATAGAAGGCGTTATGATGCGGGGCCCGGAACGAATTGCAATCGCCGTGCGCAAACAAAATGGTATTATCGCTTTGAGATCTGAACCATTCAAGTCCATCGTTAAGCGGTACAAGTTTCTTAATATACCTATTCTTCGCGGCGGCTTGATTCTGATCGAAACGATGTATATCGGCATAAAGGCGCTCAATTATTCCGGTGATGTCGCTATGAGCGCGGAAAACGATGCCGATGAGGATAAAGAGAAGAAAAATCGCTGGAACGGTCTGTGGATGGGGCTTACGGTCGTTTTTGCGCTGGTTCTTGGTTTGGCTTTTTTCTTTTATTTGCCCCTCATCATAACGGAGATGATGGGACTGTAATCTGGATTCTGGTTCAATCTGGTGGATGGAATCATCCGATTGCTGTTTTTTTTAGGTTATATTTATGCCATCTCATTCTGGAAGGAAATTAAACGCGTTTTTGAGTACCATGGTGCAGAGCATAAAAGTATTTTTGCCTACGAGGATAAAAAGACTCTAGTGGCCGCATCGGCCAGGCCTTATTCCACCCACCATCCTCGCTGTGGAACCAGCTTCCTGATCATCGTTATACTGGTCAGCATCATCGTATTCATGTTCCTGGGAAAGCCCATGACGATCGGTGATCGGCTCTTGCGATTGGCTTTCGTGCCGGTAATCGGCGGCATCTCTTATGAGTTGATCAAATTGTCCGGCAAAGCATATAAATATGCATTTTTTCGATTTTTTCTACAACCCGGATTATGGCTGCAGCGGATTACCACCTCCGAGCCCGATGATTCGCAATTGGAAGTGGCGATGGTCGCTCTCAAATGCGCTCTCGGTAGAGAACCATTTGTCGGCCCTTCAAAGGTGGAATTAATTTCATAGGAAACAAACAGTGATTGATAAATTAGTTGGGGTTGAAAAACGTTATAATGAAATAGAGAACCAGCTCAGTGATCCGCAGGTATTGAGCAAGCCGGCTCTCTACCGTAGCCTCTCCAAAGAAGCCAGCAGCCTGTCTGAAATCGTCAACCTGTTCCGTAAATATCTAAAGTTGTTGCAGGACATTGAGAGCGATGAACAGGTGGTACGCGAATCGTCTGATAAGGAGCTGATCGAAATGGCCGAGCAGGAAATAGAAGAATTCGCGCGGCAAAAGGAGGAGATGGAAGAGCGCCTCAGACTATTGTTAATACCCAAAGATCCGCAAGACAGTCGGAATGCCATTATTGAAATCCGCGCCGGCACCGGCGGCGACGAGGCCGGCCTGTTTGCCGGCGATCTATTTCGCATGTATCAACATTTCGCCGAAAGACAGGGATGGAAACTTGAAATTATGAGTTCTAATCCGCAGGGCATCGGCGGATTTCGCGAAATTATTTTCCTGTTATCCGGTAATGATGTTTTCGCCAGGATGAAATATGAAGGCGGTGTACATCGGGTGCAGCGGGTACCTGTCACCGAGGCGAGTGGGCGCATCCATACTTCTGCTGCCTCGGTTGCCGTGTTGCCCGAAGCCGAAGAAATTGACATCCAACTGGATCCCAATGATCTGCGCGTTGATGTGTTCCGCTCTTCCGGCCCGGGCGGCCAGAGTGTGAACACCACCGACTCGGCTGTTCGCATCACCCATATACCTTCGGGTATCGTGGTAAGCTGTCAGGATGAAAAATCACAGCACAAGAACAAGGCCAAAGCCCTCAAGGTGTTGCGCGCGCGCCTGTTTGAACAGATGCTGGAAAAAGAACAGGCGAAATTAACCGAGAAACGGCGTTCCATGGTCAGCACGGGCGATCGCAGCGCAAAAATTCGCACCTATAATTTCCCCCAGAACCGCGTCACCGATCATCGCATCGGTCTGACTCTGTACAAACTGGATGAGGTCTTAACCGGAGGCTTGGACGAGTTTATTGAACAACTGCAGTTAACCGACCGCAGCCAACAGCTTGAAGCGCTAAATTAGAATTTCAGGACTATGCAAAAAGAAACACAATCGTGGACGGTTATTACCCTCTTGCAGAGAACTGTTAGCTATTTGCAGGAGAAACTTTTTGAAAATCCAAGGCTCGAAACCGAGCATTTGTTAGCCAGAGCGCTCCATCTCCGACGCATCGATTTGTACCTGCAATTCGACCGCCCGCTTACTAACGAAGAAGTGAATCTATTCAGAACACTGCTGCAGCGACGTCTGGCACATGAACCGTTGCAGTACATTACCGGCGAAACGGAATTCATGGCGCTGCCTTTTTATGTTGGCAAAGGCGTTCTGATACCCCGGCCTGAAACGGAAATATTAGTTGAAAATGCATTTTCGATAGGCCGAACGATTTTTAATTCCACGGGCGATTTTAACATCTTAGATATCGGCACCGGTTCGGGTAACATCGCCGTTTCAATTGCAAAAAATATTCCTCACAGCAAAATCGTCGCCATTGATCATTCTTCGTCGGCATTGGCCTATGCGGAAAAAAATGCGGCGCGACATTCCGTTTCCGCTCAAGTTCAATTTATGGCGCACGATATCCGTTCGGCGGTTCCGGATCAATGGTATCATCGGTTTCAATTAATTTTATCAAATCCACCGTATATTCGAACACAAGATTATCACACGCTCGCTGATGAGATCGTAAAGTATGAGCCCCCGGAAGCGTTATTAGGCGGTGAGGACGGTCTGGATTATTATCGTGTTTTGAGTCGGCAAGTGCCGCTTTTGTTGCAGCCCGGCGGGTATGCTCTTCTCGAAATCGGGGCGGATATGGCTTCTGCAGTGATGGAAATATTTCATCAGTCCTGTTTTGATCAAACTAAGGTAATACCGGACCTGGCCGGCAGAGATCGTATTATATCATTCTGTTTCAGGGAGGAAAAGACGCCATGAACGAGAGTATTTTTCGTGAATATGACATTCGAGGGATTGTCCGGACCGATTTAACCGATAATGTCGTTCACAACCTGGGCAGAGCTTATGGAACCTGGATGCATCGCCGCAACCATCGGGTGGTTGCCGTTGGGTATGATGTGCGGCTATCCTCCCCTCACCTGGCCAGGCTATTTACCGCCGGCGTGTTGTCTGCCGGCATCAATGTATTGAACATCGGACAGGTTACGACGCCCATTCTTTATTATGCCATTGTGCACCTGAAGGCTCATGGCGGCGTCATGATTACCGGAAGCCATAATCCCATCGAGTTTAACGGCTTAAAGATTTGTGAGAGCCTGGCGCCCGTTTATGGGGAGCAAATACAGGAACTAAAAGCCATCATGATTAAAGAAGACTTTGACCGGTTACCCAATGGCACCTTAGAACAGAGGGAGATTGTTCCGGACTATCTGAAAATGCTGAAGGACAAATTTCGATTCGACAAAAAATTAAAGGTTGTCATTGACGCCGGAAACGGAACAGCCGGCCCCATTGCCGTGCCGCTTTGGCGGGAGCTTGGTATGGAAGTGATACCGCTATACTGTGAAGTGGATGGAAATTTTCCCAATCATTTGCCGGACCCCACGGTTCCCCGATTTATGCAGGATTTGTGCAGGACGGTTGTGGCTGAAAAGGCCGACCTGGGCATCGGGTACGACGGCGACGCAGACCGTGTCGGCATCGTGGATGATAAGGGTCGATTGATTTATGCCGACCAACTCATGGTCCTGCTCAGCCGGGATGTGTTATCCCGCCATCCGGGCGAATATATCCTCTTTGATATAAAATGTTCACAACTGCTGGGTGATGAAATCAAGAAAGCCGGCGGCAAGCCCCTGATGTGGAAGACCGGTCATTCACTGCTCAAGGCCAAGATGAAGGAGAAGCACGCGCCCTTTGCCGGCGAAATGTCGGGCCATCTCTTCTTCGCCGATCAATATTATGGTTTTGATGACGGCCTCTATGCCTCCGGACGAATCATGCAGATCGTCGCAAAATCCGATAAAAATCTATCGCAAATGATAGATGCGCTCCCCGCTTTTTTCTCCACACCCGAGATCAGAGTGGAATGTGCCGACAAAATCAAATTTCAGGTCATCGAAAATCTGGTTGATGTCTTTCAGCAACAGTACGAAACCATTACCCTGGATGGCGCGAGAGTGGTGTTCGAGGATGGATGGGGATTGGTGCGCGCTTCCAACACACAACCCGTTCTGGTGTTGCGGTTCGAAGCCAAAACTCAAAAACGGCTTGGGGAGATCATGAATTTATTCAAAATAGAACTGGAGAAATTCCCTGACGTAAAATTTTCTCCGGAAGATTTTTCTCTTTAATGGATTGTGAATCTGACCATTGACGCCTAAAAAGACCGACATGGATTTACCGGAGGCTGTTCGCTACCTGCTTGCGCGCAAGGGTGGTAAAAGTCTGAAAGCGAAGGAAATCGCCCGGGAACTGCACCTGGGCCAGGATGATTATCTGGAGTTACGAAAGACACTTCGTCAGCTGGTAGAAAAGGGCGAAATACTACGACTTCATAAAAATCGTTTCAGTGTGCCTGGCAAGGCATCGGTGGTAGCGGGTGTGTTGCGCGTCAATTCTCAGGGACATGGCACCGTAATCAGAGATGATGGGGCCGGAGAAGTTCTGGTCAGCCGCAAGAATATGGGCACAGCCCTGCACATGGACCATGTCAGCGTTCGGCTGTTTGCCGCAGTGAAGGATCAACGCCCCGAAGGACAGGTAGTAGAAATACTTTCACGCGGCCGCAATCGCTTCGTCGGGACGTTGCGTCAGGGAAGAAAATTCGCTTATGTGGTGCCGGATGATATCAAAATTCAAACGGATATCATTATCAGCGAACCGGATAACTATTCAGCGCTGGACGGCCAAAAAGTGGTGGCCGTGATCGACACCTGGCCCGAAGCTCATCTTAATCCTGAAGGCCATATCATCCAGGTTTTAGGATTTGCGGATGAACCGGGTGTGGATGTACTTTCCATTATACATTCTTTTGAACTACCGACCACGTTTCCCGCCGGGGCTCTCGAAGAAAGCAAATCCATACCCGGGCAAATTCCAACGGATGAACTGGCACGACGCCTGGACCTCAGAGACTGGCTTACGGTGACGATCGATCCCGAAGATGCAAAAGATTTCGATGACGCCGTTTCACTACAAATTCTTAAAGACGGTCGATATCGATTGGGCGTTCATATCGCCGATGTCTCTTACTATGTGAAAACAGGCGGAGCCATTGATCAAGAAGCGGAACAACGCGGGACTTCCGTCTATCTGGTCGACCGCGTTATCCCGATGTTGCCGGAAGTTATTTCGAACGAATTATGCAGTCTGTCCCAGGAACAAGACAAACTGTGTTTTTCGGTGCTAATGGATTTAACCCCATCAGGAGAATTGCTGCACTATGAACTGCATGAATCCGTCATTCGTAGCCGCAGGCGCTTTTCCTATGAGGAAGCGCAGGCCCTGCTCGAAAGTAAACAGGATGATGCGTTGACTCGTAGTTTGCAGAACATGTATCAATTATCGCGCAGCCTTTTGGCCAGGAGGCAGAAGCGCGGCAGTATCGATTTTGAGAGCCTGGAAGTCAAAGTGGAACTGGATGAACAGTCCCATCCCATCTCTTTGCATCCGCGTCAGCGCCTGGATACCCACCGTTTGATTGAGGAGTTTATGCTGCTGGCCAATGAAACCGTAGCCAGGCATGTTGGCGAGCTGACGTCAGGAGAAGCTGAGAGCGCCCACTTTTTTGTATATCGCGTTCATGAAAAGCCGGATCGCGACGGCATCGGAAACCTGTTGTTGTTAAGCAAAACATTTGGTTTTAATTTTGAGCCACCCAAACGCATTACGCCCGGTTATTTCCAGCGCATATCAAAGGCCTTCTCACAACATCCTTCTTCCGCTGTTTTGCAGGATGCTTTATTGCGCACCATGATGAAAGCCAAATATACAACGGAGAATATCGGGCATTTTGGTCTGGCTTATAAATTTTACACCCATTTCACATCTCCAATTCGTCGCTATCCCGATCTGATGGTCCATCGGCTTCTTAAGGCCTATAGTCAAGAGCAGAACGGCCAGCCTTATACAAAAAACGAATTGGAGGAGAAATGCAAACAGGCGAGCCAGGCTGAAGTGCGGGCGCAGGAAGCCGAGCGCGCATCGGTCAAGATGAAGCAGATAGAATTTATGGAAAGACATCTGGGCGATATCTTTGATGGAACCATCTGCCGGATTGTGCCCTTTGGCATTTTTGTTCATCTGCCGGAATTTTTACTAGATGGACTGGTTCATATCTCTGATTTACGTGACGATTATTACCTGTTCGAGGAGGACCAGCATCGCCTGGTAGGGCAATATACCGGTAACCGATATAAATTAGGAGAGAAAGTCAGGATTCGCGTCTCCCGGGTCGATCGTAACGAGCGCTTGATCGATTTTATCCTGATAAATAAAAACGGCGATAAAAAAGAAAAAAATGCTTCCAATGTTAATAAATCTTTTGTAAAATATAAGAGAGATCATAAAAACAAGCGTCGTGGCAGAAAATCTTAAGGATAGGTAAAACCATGAGTGATGTTTTACGAATTATCTCACAAACAGAGATCGCAAGGGGAACTCTTGAGGTGACCCTGCAAAAGCCCGATCAGTTCACCTATCTCGCCGGTCAAAATATCAATCTGAGATTGCCTGAATTGCGTTATGAGGACGAAAAAGGACCCCGCCGCACATTTACTCTGACGTCTGCGCCTCATGAGCCGCACCTGCTTATCGCAACCCGGTTAAGCGGCAGTGGCTACAAAAAGACGCTGGCAGAACTTGAAGCCGGCAGTGTATGCGAATTCGTTGGGCCGCAGGGGAAATTCGTTTATGATGATAAAGTTGAAAAATCGGTTTGGCTTGCAGGCGGCATCGGTATTACGCCGTTTCGCAGCATGTTGTTGCATGCCGACAAGCAGGAAACGTTCCCGGATATCACGCTTCTTTATGGCAATGCCGATATTGCCAGTACGGCTTATCATGATCTATTGGTACAGGTCGCAGAACGTCAAAAGTCGTTTCACTATGTACCCAGTCTTACCGAGCTCGCGGAAAATGATTCCTGGCAGGGGGAACGCCGGTTGATAAGCCTTGACGTTATTCAGGAATACCTGCCTGATTGGGAGGAAGTGACTTATTTTCTTTGTGGCCCTCCCGGCATGATTAAAGCCCTGACCGAACAATTGCAATCGGCGGGCCTGTCTGAAGAGAAGATTCGATCAGAGTCGCTTTGGGGCTATTGAGTTGAAGGATAGAGTCTGAAGAAAAATCCGATTACAAGCGTGTTTGTAATATAACCATTCCGGCTCGTTTAAAATACTCCAGCGTGATTGATCTTTATAAAGGAGGTACATATGCGAAAGCCTCTCTATTTTACCCTCATAGTCCTGCTGGTTATCATCCTCAGCGGGTCCATCCAATCTCCTGAAAGAGCCTTATTCGTTGATGATGAAATTCTGGTCAAAATCAGTCCACAGATAACGTCTTCAGAAATCCAGGGTATTTTCGATACCATTGATGCCGTGGTGCTGGATATGTTTCCTTCCATAGATGTCTGGCGACTGAAAATCGCTGATGAATATGGCCTCGAGGAAGCGCTTCAGATCATCAGGGAATTGGAGCCGGTGATCTATGCGGAACCCAACTATGTCATACGCGCTTCTATTCAACCCAATGATCCGGAATTCAATCGTTTGTGGGGATTAAACAATACCGGGCAAACGGGAGGTACCGTTGCGGCCGATGTTCGCGCACTGGCGGCCTGGGATGTTATCACGGGATCCTCGCAGGTGGTCATCGGTATTTTTGACTCGGGTTTGGACATCAGCCACCCTGATTTACAGCAAAACGTCTATATCAATCAAGGAGAAGACGCCTGGGCTGATGCAAATGATCCGGGCAGCGGCAATCAAATCGATGACGATGGCAATGGCTATGTGGATGACAGAATGGGCTACAACTTTGTTTCCAACAGCAATTCGCCTTTTGATGATAATGGACATGGCACCCATGTTGCCGGTATTGCCGGTGCAGTAGGTAACAACGGCGCCGGTATTGTCGGAGTTAATTGGCGCATTAAACTTTTGCCGATTAAAATACTCGATGCCAAGGGCGATGGCAATGTAGCCATGGCTATTAAGGCTATTGATTATGCAATAAAGGCCGGTATTAAAGTGGTGAATTGCAGCTGGGGTGGCAGCGGTTATTCCAGCGCATTGTATGATGCGTTGGCATTGGCCAATACCCGGGGTATACTTTTTATAGCGGCGGCGGGTAATAACGGTGTCAATACCGATCAATTACCGGAATATCCGGCGGGGTATGATTTGCCGAATATTATTTCTGTGGCAGCCACGGACCATATGGATCGACGCGCGTTATGGGGAGATGAGGAGGAGGAAGGCAGCAATGATTGCGGTTTCAGTTGCTCGAGCGTCATGGCAGCTGTACCCGGTTCCAATTTCGGACCACAAACGGTGGATTTGGCTGCGCCGGGCAAGGAAATTTTTTCGACTATTCCCGGCAGTTATGGTTTGTTATCGGGCACTTCGATGGCGACTCCTTTTGTAACGGGCGCTGCCGGCTTGTTGTTGGCCAAACGCGCCGATCTGACATCACAGCAGATCAAAGATCAAATCCTCAACAACGTGGACCCGATCACAGCCTTCACCGGGCTTTCGGTGACGGGCGGCAGATTGAATGTGGTCAGGGCTCTGCAAAATCTGTAAAAAGGGAGGAGGCTGATATGCCTACTTTTATTCTTATGACCAAGTTGTCGCCGGAAGTGGCGAAGCAGGTTCGGGATCGCGCAGAATTGGGTCGTGCCTGGCTCGAACAGGTGAAAGAAAAATGCCCGGAGGTCAATTTTATTGCTCATTACGCGCTTTTGGGTCGATTCGATTTTATCGACATCTACGAAGCGCCCAATGAAGAGATTGCCGCCAAAGTGTCCATGATTTCCATGTCAAACGGAGCCTATCAATCTGAAAGTTTGCTCGCGATCCCATACAAGCGGTTTGTTGAATTGTCGGATGAAATTTAAGACTTCTGCGACCGGATTTGGTAGTGGTTTACCGCGAGCGATCATCAATCCCCAGTTTGGTATTTACTTTCGAACCGAACTGATATGATGCCACCTACAGGATTAACCAAGTAACCTGTAGACACCGAATGGGTGTCATCGAGTATGACGGGTATGTTCCGTTTCCAGAAAAAATAAAACGCAACAAAGAGATAAAATGATTAGAATTGTCTTGCATCTATTCATTGATCTTTGTAAAATTTATGCTGAGTAAATAAACAGGTCGATTGTTTTTAAACATAACGATACCGGACTCATGAAACTGAAAGTAAAAGCAACAATCATTGACGAGGAGGGATTGCAGCGAACGGTTGCGAGATTGGCGATGGAAATTATTGAACGCAATCAAGGTGTGGACAAGATTGCCATCGTTGGCGTGCGCACGCGCGGCGCTTTTATTGCCGAGCGAATTGTTGCGCGACTGTGCGAGACCGAAGGGAAGAAGGTGCCTCTGGGCATTCTGGATATTACGCTGTATCGCGACGATTTTCGCAATAGATTGAAGCAACCGATTGTACAAATTACAGATATCCCTTTCGAAATAGACAACATCAACGTCATTTTGGTAGATGATGTATTGTTCACAGGACGTACCTCGCGAGCCGCGCTGGATGCATTGATGGACTTTGGCCGTCCGGCCAGCATTCAGCTGGCGGTACTGGTTGATCGCGGCCATCGTGAACTGCCCATACACGCAGATTATGTGGGCAAAAACATACCTACCTCAATCGGCGAAGAGGTACAGGTGCGTCTGAAAGAAATCGATAAAGAGGATTGTGTTCTGCTGGTTGAAGCCCCGAAGGAGACGAAATAAATGCCATTGCAGAGTCGACATCTGCTGGGCCTTGAAGGTGTCAGCGCTGAAGAAATTACTTTAATACTGGAGACGGCTGCCAGTTTTAAGGAAATCTTGAGACGACCGATCCCCAAAGTTCCGACCTTACGACATCAGACCATTGTCAACCTTTTTTTTGAGCCGTCCACACGCACGCGGATTTCTTTTGAACTGGCCGAGAAGCGGTTGTCGGCCGATTCGATCAGTTTTGCCACAGCCACCAGCTCCGTGACCAAGGGGGAAACCCTGAAAGATACGGTGCGTAACATCGAGGCGATGAAAATTGATATGGTGGTCGTCCGGCATCAGGCATCGGGTGTGCCGGTATTTTTGACTCAATGCATTGATGCCGCCATTATCAATGCGGGCGATGGTATGCACGAGCATCCGACCCAGGGATTGCTGGATATGATGACCATGCGTGAAAAATTTGGCAGGCTCAAGGGATTGAAAGTGGCCATAGTCGGCGACATCGCCCATAGCCGGGTCGCTGGGTCCAATATGCATGGGCTAAAAACAATGGGAGCGGAAGTCATGGTTTGCGGGCCCAAAACCTTGATCCCTCGTAACATTCAGGAGCTTGGCGTCGAGGTCAGTTGCTCGGTTGATGATGCCATCGCCTGGGCGGATGTGCTCAATGTGCTCCGCATTCAGTTGGAGCGACAACAAGCCGGATTGTTTCCATCCGTGCGAGAATACCATGCCGAATTCGGTATCAACAAGGCGCGTTTGCAAAGAGCTAAGAAAGAGATCACCATCATGCATCCGGGGCCGATTAATCGCGGCATCGAACTGGAGAGTGATCTTGCCGACGCCGATTGTTCGCTCATATTAGAACAGGTGACCAATGGCGTGGCGGTACGTATGGCGGTTCTCTATCTTTTAAGCGGCAATGAAGAAGGAATGGCAGAAGGCTAAAAATCCGATGCCCTGGTTTTGAACTCTCGATAATAAAGACAATGAATACAATAAAAGCGAATAAAGTCTTATTCAAAAACGGCGAAACCATCAATATCCGCAACGGTGAAAGGCTGCAGGTCGATGTGGTTGTGCTTGACGGCAAAATTGATCGAGTGGGCCATATTGAAGAAAAAAATTTTGCCGGAAAGGTGCTGGATGTAAAAGATCATCTCATTGTGCCCGGTCTGATGGATATGCATGTGCATTTTCGCGAACCGGGACGCGAGGATGAGGAGACCATTGAAACCGGTTGTGCTGCTGCCATGGCCGGCGGCATCACAGCGGTGTGTACGATGCCCAACACCGATCCACCTTGCGATACACAGGAGATTGTCCGATTCATAAAAAAACGTGCGGAAGCGGAACTGGTGGATGTGTTCCCTATTGCTTGCATCACAAAAAAACGTGAAGGCAAGGAAATCAGTGAGATTGCGGATCTGGTTCGAGCCGGTGCTGTGGCATTGTCGGATGACGGCAATACGGTTATCGATAACGCTGTGATGAGGCGGGCGCTCGAATATGCGAGTATGTATGAGGTGCCCGTTATCGATCACTGTGAGGATCCTGCCCTGTCGGCCGGGGGACAGATCAACGAAGGCATCATGTCGACACGCCTGGGATTGCTGGGCAATCCGGACATCAGCGAGGCGATCATTATTGCACGGGATCTGGCTCTGGCTGAATTTACCGGGGGACATATCCATATTGCGCATTTATCCACGGCAAAGGGTGTGGAGCTGGTGCGACGGGGCAAAGAGATGGGTATAAAAGTTACCTGTGAAGTCACGCCGCACCATCTGGCGTTAACAGAAACGGCGCTTTCCAGTTTTGATACTAATTTAAAAATGGCGCCGCCGTTGCGCACGGCTATGGATGTGGAGGCACTTTTGATTGGTTTACGCGACGGCACCGTGGATGCCATTGCTTCCGATCATGCTCCCCATGCAATTGAAGAAAAGGATGTCGAGTTTGATGCGGCGCCTTTTGGTATTCTGGGTCTGGAGACCATGCTGGGCATCATCCTGACCAGGGTTGTGCGGACAGAAGCATTACGACTGCATGAGGCGCTCTACAAAATGACGATGGCGCCGCGGGAGGTTTTGAGGATGCCGTTGCCGCAGATTAAGAAGGGGGAGCCGGCCAATCTCACCATATTCAATCCCGAATCGCAATGGAAGGTTGACAAAAAGATGCTAAAATCCCGCTCGCGCAACATGCCCTATGACGGCTGGAAACTGCACGGCCGCGTGTTCGCCGTTTGTAATAAAGGCCTTATCCATCATGTAGATTGATAGAAACCTGATAAAGACAGGAAAAACAGCTTGCATATTTTTGAAAAAAATACTAAATTCTTCGACCTATTGCAAATGGAAGGAGAAACACATTGAAGACATTTACACCAAAACCGGGCGACATCGATCATAAATGGTATGTCATTGATGCCAATGGACTGGTTTTAGGGCGCCTGGCGGCAAAAATTGCACAGGTGTTGCGCGGCAAACATAAACCCATCTGGGCGCCGCATATGGATTGCGGTGATTTTATCGTTGTAGTCAATGCGGATAAGCTTCGCCTGACCGGGCGCAAAATGCTGCAAAAACGCTATGTGCATCACAGTGGCTATCCCGGCGGCTTGCGTCATACAGCGATTACCCGTGTTATGCAGGACAAACCGGAATATGTTTTGCGTCATGCTGTACGGGGTATGTTGCCGCATAATCGATTGGGGCGAAAAATGCTAAAAAAATTGAAAATTTATACCGCCCCCGAACATCCGCATACAGCGCAAAAACCGGAAACGCTGAATATGTAATCAGCGCATATCGTTTTATTAGGAGAAAAAATGAAAGGTACTTATTTTGATGCCACGGGTCGACGTAAAAATTCGATCGCTCGCGTTCGTCTGGCTCCTGGTACGGGCAACATGAGCGTGAATGGCATAGAGACGCTGGAGTATTTCAAGCGAGATACTTTAAAAATGATCATCGAACAGCCCTTGCAGGTGACCGATAGTCTGGGCAAGTATGATATTGTCGCACAGGTTCACGGGGGTGGTTTGAGCGGGCAGGCCGGGGCCTTATTGCTGGGGATTGCGCGTGCATTGGTAAAATCTAACGAAGAATTTCGCCCGACGCTGCGGCAAAATGGTTTTCTTACCCGCGATCCGAGAATGGTTGAGCGCAAAAAGTACGGCCGTCCAGGTGCAAGAAAACGGTTCCAATTCTCGAAACGTTAATCCACTATCACACACATCCTCCTGGAACTACGGGGTGTCCCGTTATTCGGGTATATTTACTATTAAGGAGGGTGGCGGTCTAACCCCATTTTTTGAGGAGTAACTATGGCTGAAGTAACCATCCAAGATCTTTTGTTAGCAGGGAGCCATTTCGGACACTTGACGCGCAGATGGAATCCGAAAATGAAGCGCTTTATTTTTATGGAGCGCAACGGCATCCACATCATCGATTTAAAAAAGACAATCCAATGCCTTGAGGAAGCCAAGCAAGCTATTCGTAAAGCGGTCGGCGAAGGCGCTTCGATCCTTCTGGTTGGCACAAAGAAACAGGCGAAAGACATCATAAAATTGGAGGCGGATCGTTGTGGCATGCCTTATGTCACAGAACGATGGCTTGGCGGTACGCTCACCAATTTTATAACTATTAAGAAAAGCATCAAACGCTTGAAAAATCTCGAAAAAAAAGCGACGGATGGCACTTACGATAAAGTTACCAAGAAATAAATTCTTACCATCGAGCGTGAACGGGAAAAAATGGAAAAAGTGCTCGGTGGCATTCGCGATATGAATCACCTCCCAGGAGCGGTTTTTATCGTCGATTCAAAGAAAGAAACCATTGCTGTGCAGGAAGCAAGAAAATTAAACATTACTACCATCGCCCTTACGGATACCAATGCCGATCCCGATCTGATCGATCATCCTATTCCCTGTAACGATGATGCCTTTAAATCAATCAGCCTCATCACCCATGCCATTGTTGATGCGGTCAATGAAGGTAAAGCCGGGCGGGCGGAAATTCAAGCTGCCGAGTCGGAGGAAGAATCCGAGCAGTATTATCAAAAAGACTATGACGAGGATCTAAGTACGGCTCTTACCCCTGAAGAACGGGAAAACGCCAAAAAGTGACAAGACAAAGGAGATGATTTCATGGCCATTTCGGCGGCAGTTGTAAAAGAACTACGAGAGAAAACCGGCGCAGGTATGATGGATTGTAAGAGGGCGTTGGAAGAATCCAAAGGCGATCTTGAAAAGGCTTTCGAATATTTGCGTAAAAAAGGGTTGCAGCAGGTTGAAAAAAAAGTAGGTCGGCAAACTAAAGAAGGCATGATCCAATCTTATATCCATCCTGGCAGCAGGTTGGGTGTTTTGTTGGAAGTGAATTGTGAAACCGATTTTGTGGCGCGAACACAAGATTTTCAAGAGCTGGCTAAAGATATCGCCATGCAAATTGCTGCTGCCAATCCATTATGCGTCGACCGGAGCGACCTTGATCAAAATTTTGTTGATAGAGAATTGGATATTTACCGGGCCCAGGCCCGGGATCAGGGTAAACCCGATCACATCATCGAAAAATTTGTTCAGGGTAAACTGGAAAAGTATTACCAGGACGTATGTTTGTTGGAACAGAGTTTTGTCAAAGACCCCAATAAAACCATTCGAGATTTATTGAATGAAAAGATTGCCAAGTTAGGTGAAAACATTATACTGAAAAGATTTGTTCGTTTTCAATTGGGTGAATAAGGATGACCGTGGAGCGAAGTTAAACTTCGCTCTTTTTTTGTCTGTTGGACGTGAACCAATATTGTTTTCCGGGAAAACGGAAACCATTCGAATTTTTACTTACATTATTGAATGTCCACCATGGCACATTGGATTTGACATGGTATCTGCAAAATCTGGTAAGAAAAGAATATCATGATGGATGCTGAAAAACCGGCATTTAAGCGCATATTGCTGAAACTGAGCGGTGAAGCGCTCATGGGCGACAGTAATCGTCTGGGCATTGACCCGCAAACCGTCGATCAGATTTCCCGCGAGATTGTCGAAGTCGCTCGAATGGGAGTCGAGATAGGTATCATCGTTGGCGGCGGCAATATTTTCCGCGGACTGTCGGCAAGTGCACGAGGCATGGATCGGGTAACGGCAGATTATATGGGCATGTTGGCAACGGTTATTAATTCCCTCGCTTTACAGGATTATCTGGAACGCTATGATCTGGAAACACGCGTAATGACCGCCATTAAAATGGAGGAACTGGCGGAACTATTCATCCGTCGACGCGCCATCGCCCATCTGCAAAGGGGGCGCATCGTAATCTTTGGCGGGGGAACCGGCAATCCCTATTTTACCACGGATACTGCGGCGGCCCTCCGTGCCATTGAGATCGAAGCCGATGCCATCCTTAAAGGAACAAAAGTAGACGGCGTTTTCGATAAAGATCCCATGGAACACGAGGACGCGGTCATGTTCGATAAGCTGAAATATATGGATGTGGTACAAAAAAAATTAAAGGTGATGGATACTACAGCGGTAACCCTGTGCATGGAAAATAAATTACCCATCCTGGTCTTCAACCTTAAGCAGCAAGGTAATCTGAAACGAGTCGTTTTGGGTGAACCTATTGGAACCAAAGTTATTGGTGAGTGAGCCTATGATTGAAGAGATTAAGAAAGACGTCAGACATCGCATGGATCTAGCGGTAGAAAGCGTTCGCAACGAGCTGGCAAAACTCCGAACCGGCAAAGCATCACCAGCCATCCTTGATGGTCTTACCATCAACTATTATGGCACAAACACACCTCTACGCCAGCTGGCCAACGTCAGTGCGCCGGAACCGAGGTTATTGGTCATACAACCCTGGGATCGCAGCCTTTTGGGTGAGATTGAAAAGGCTATCTTAAAATCCGATCTCGGACTCAATCCGACCAACGATGGCATTGTGGTACGGATTCCGATTCCCAGCCTTACAGAAGAACGCAGGGAAAGTCTGGTTAAAGTCGCTAAAAAAATTGCCGAAGAAGGGCGTGTGGCCATCCGCAATGTGCGGCGCGATGCCAATGATAAATTGAAAAAGCTGGAAAAGGACCACTCCATATCGGAAGATGCCATGCATCGCGGTCAAGATGAGATTCAGTCTGTGACCGACGAACTGGTAAAAAAAATTGACGAGATTCTTACGCTTAAGGAAACAGAAATTTTGGAGGTTTAACTCGCCGGTTCCAATTGGCGATTCGGTCTCAACCAAACCGTGTGGAATACCCCCGGATGTTTGCTTCCGGTATTATTCCACCAACTCTACGCGTACGCGCTAATAAAATTATTCATAAATGATTGCAATTAGACCATGCAATGAGTACAAATCGAGTGTATTTGTTAATTTTTTCTTTTATATAGGATTAAACCGCTGCCGTCTGGCCAGCGGTTTTTTATTTTCAGGATGCTTATGGCTGTGGTTTATGATGCGTTTGCCCCCTTTTATGATATCGAATATGGTCATAAGGAAGATGATTTGCCTTTTTATGCGGATTTGGCCGACACCTATGGCGATCCCATCCTGGAAATAGGCGTCGGTACCGCGCGGGTGAGCATCGAGTTGGCGCTGAAAGGACATCAGGTATGGGGTGTCGATCATTCCGTTCGTATGTTAGAGCTCGCGCGCCGAAAGATACGGGTGCAGAGGGATACGGTCCGCAAAAGAATCCGACTCGTGCAGGCAGATATGCGGCGGTTCGATCTGGCGATGACATTCAATCTCTGTATTATTCCGTTTCGCACTTTTTTACACAACCTTACGCCAAAGCAGCAAATATCAACGTTAAAGTCCATATACAATCATCTAACTGATGATGGAATACTTGCACTTGATTTGTTTGTTCCCTTACATCAGGTTTTAGGGAAGTCTCACTGGCGCGTTTCTATTCCGCCGGAAGAGCTGAATAGTCCGGATAAAGGTATCACCATAACCGCCGATATTCGGCATGATCCGGCCGGACAGCTTTTAATCGTCCAAAACATTTATCATCAGCCGAAACAAAAACCGCGGCGTGCCAGCATGCGTTATCGCTACGTTTTTCGCTATGAAATGGAACTTTTATTAAATCTGGCCGGATTTAAGGTCCTTTCTTGTACCGGCGGTTTTTCAGGCGAGCCGTATGATTTCCACAGCGGTATGATGTGTTTTGTCGCTAAAAAACAGCTTAATTCTATTTAATCCGAAAACTACAAGTATTTTATAAAGACGATGGGATGATCGATGAACCGTAACAACCTGATAAAATTCATTTGGATTACCGTTTGGGCAAATATCATATTTCCCCCTGCTGTTTTTGGAACGAGTCCTGATTCATTAAAATTGCGCATAACGTTTCCGGCGCATTCTGATACCGTCCATACGGATAAAATTAGAATAGCTGGCGGCACGGAATCGGGCGCTTCCGTTTACATAAATGGTCAATCGGTTCATGTCTATCGGCACGGAGCTTTTGTTTCACGCGTCAACCTTCAGGAGGGCGAGAATACCATTATTATCCGCGCAAGGAAGAATGGCAGGCAAGTTGAAGACACACTTTCGGTTTTTCGTCCGCCCGGCTTGAAATCCACGCCCACGACTCCGACCGCCATTGACAGTGTATTTTTCGAACCAACCGAGGATATCTGGCTTATGCCCGGCGATGTGCTTCAGGTGGCCTGCAAAGCAAGCCCCGGGGCATCTGCCCGTTTTTATCTGGATGAGGGGATGGACTGGCAGCCCATGATTGAACAACCGGCTGCTGCAGTATCCGGCATTTATCGCGGATCTGTACGTATTCCCTACCATCTATCCGATCGATGGATGCGCATACATTTCCAGGTGTGCGGTTCAGACACCATTTGTGCCGAGGCTGTTGCCCCTGCTCGCGTGCGAGCGCTGCCCTTTGAGACGCCTCTGGTGGGCATGACCGCACCCGAAACTCAGTTATGGACCGCATCCGGTGGAGGTACCGTCACGGCTATGCTGCCCGATTCGATTGGTCTGCAGATAATCGGCAAAGAGAACCATCGATATCGTATCGCCTTAACCCGCTGCCGTTCACTCTATGTCCACGAATCCGATCTGGCGCTTTTACCCCCCGGTGCAACTATTCGTAATTCTTTCGTAACTTCTCCATCAATTACGATTAGTGATGACTGGATAAAACTGGCAATGAGGATGGAGCATCGGATTCCCTTTACGGTGGAGCAATCGGTTGAACCGGCTGTTCTGGATCTAACGTTTTATGGCGCGTATCAGTCATCACCCTGGATCAAATTTCCGGAAGAAGCAACGGAACTTGAAAATATTCTCTGGTCACAACCGAGCGAAGATTTACTACGATTGAGAATATTCTTAGCCCAGCCGCAACAATGGGGATACCGGGCCGGCTATGAGGGTGATATATTTCATTTTTTAATCAGACGGACACCACAACTCATTTCTGACCATCGTACTCCTTTACAAGGGTTGAATATCGTAGTGGATGCAGGACATGGGGGAAGCGAACCGGGCGCCATCAGCCCAACCGGCATTGAAGAGAAGGATGTAAATCTTGTCATCAGCAAGGCTCTGACTCAGTGGTTGCGCAACGCCGGCGCCAAAGTCAGGATGACGCGCACGACGGATACCACCCTGACGCTGCAAGAACGGGTTGAAATGGCACGAAAACATCAGGCGCATCTGTTTCTCTGGATACACAACAACTCCGTCGGCGCCGCAACAGATGCAGCAGCCGTGTCGGGGACGAGCACCTATTTCACATTGCCGCAGAACCAGCGTCTCGCCTGGACGGTCTATCCCCACCTGCGTGCTCTTGGTTTAAATCCATTCGGACGCATCTCAAGTTCATACTATGTAACGCGCACCAGCGATATGTTGGTCCTGCTGGTGGAGGGAGCCTTCATGTCGCATCCTCTGGATGAACGAAAGCTTTCGGATAAGGCATTCTTGAGAAAGATTGCTAAAGCCATTTATGATGGGGTGGTCGAATTTGTGCAGCATTCATCAAACAATAAGAGCAAACCTTAAGGATACAGGTCCGGCGATCGAGCAAAGATTATTTTAAGAGTCTGGAGGATATCCGATTATGCAGCTTGATCGTGATCTGCTTACACCGGAACATTTTGTTGATCATTATATTTACCATACAGATGAAAACATCTGGTATTTGCGCGAAGGCGGTTTGCCCTTGATATCGCCCTGAAAAAGGAGTAGAATCTAAAATAGGAAGTTGAAATATGCAAAGGAAGATATTACCGATTTTTATACTTTCATTCATTTTATTCGCTTGCGGCAAGGAGCAAGAAAACATCACGGAAGAACCAGCGAATGGAGAACCCACGCTGATGTGGTTGAGCACAGCGGGCAATAAAATCGTCGATGAAACCAGTAATGCCGTCATTTTGCGGGGTGTCAATCTGCCGGGATTGGAATGGGATAAAAGCGGCGCCGGCATCAATGAATCGGAAGTCAATTATATTTGCCAGACTTGGAAGGTAAAAATTATTAGACTTCCCTTCAATCAAGATTGGATTCTGAACGATGCCGGGTATTATGATCTGTTCGATCGAGTGATTGGCTGGATTGTGAACAATGGCGCCTATGTGTTACTGGATCTGCAATGGCAGGATACAGCCGTTAAAATTCCCCCCATTCCCAATGAACAGGCCGTCGATATGTGGAAGATGATCGCGAATCGCTACAAGAATAATCCGGCTGTGCTTTATGATATTCATAATGAAGCGCACGACACTTCATGGCAAGCCTGGCGCAACCGCGCCAGTGAAATCATCGAAGCGATCCGATCGGTGCACACAAAAGCGTTAATTTTTGTCAGTGGCCTGGACTGGGCCTATGATTTGCGTGGTTGGGGTACCACGCCTTTACCGTATGCTCATATCGTCTATTCCAGTCACCCCTATCCGTTTAAGGGAGAACCCTGGGCCTGGGATAAATATTTTGGCGATGTGGCGACCAAGCTGCCGGTATTTATCGGAGAATTCGGCGGAGGCAGCCAGGATCTGGAGTGGGGGCGTCAACTATTAACCTATATGGAACAAAAAGACCTTGGGTGGACGGCATGGGCCTGGAGCGCCAGTCCCTTCCTGGTCGGCAACGATCGCCGCACGCCCACTGAATTCGGCCAGCTGGTGCGCAATGCCCTCCTGCAGGATTCAGACGAGAACCCGCAATATCTCAAAATATCGGATATTCAGGTGCTGTACATTGCACAGGATCGCGCTACGGTTAATTGGAAAACAAATGTGGAGGCCGACTCCAAAGTGCGCTATGGATTCACTGCCGCATATGGAGATTCGGTCTATGCCCCGGTGATGTTGACCAGCCATACGATTAAATTGACCGGATTGTTGCCATCCACAACCTATCATTTTCAGGTTGTTTCTCAAGATAATCTGGGTGTAAGGGGCATTAGCTCCGATTCTACCTTTGTCACCGCTCCGTGAAAAAGTATGGATAGCGTGCTCTGATAGGAATGTATTGAATCAAAGAACTAATCTTTGTAGATGGCGAGTTTTGCGGTAGTGCCGCCCTGGAGAATAAATGTGATGGTGCACCCTGATTTAATTTTGAAAGGATTGGGCTTGATCTCACCCAGTTCGTCTTTATTCCAAAATTCCGGATAATAGTATATTCCCGGGTCTTCCTGGCCGGTTTTGCCCCCCTCCTCTGCTGTGACGAAATCCTGGTCTTGAAAAGTATAAACCTCGAGCAGGACAATATACTTGCCCGGTGTGATATAAATGCCTTTCTCATCTTTGCCGTCCCAATAATATACATAACGTCCCTGCGGGGCGGAATAGAAATATTCCTCGCGGATCAGCTGCTTTTTTTCTTCATCTTTGAAGGGATTGTCGCAGCTGCCCAGAAGGGCTGGTACAAGCAGAATAATAAAAGATCTCCAATATTTGGCGTGTAATCGATTCATTTTTAATTATTTATTTGGGCAAAATAATATCATTGCCTTCATTCGGCCAGCGAGACCTCACGCTGATTGTATCCGGATAGACGTAGAATCGTTCCGCCGGAGAAAATGGAAATGGTTCGCCGAGGGTATAACGGCCATTATGGTCCTCATCGCGAAAGACTTCGAGGGTATAGGTCGAGGGCAGGAGTTTGGTAAAAGTATAAGGGCCGACCGCGTCCAGCACCAGATCATATTGAGCTCCTGAGGCTGAACGTGCGTGGAGAAAAAAATCGCCTTTTGCTGTAGAGTCCGCATCCTGCAGAGCGCCTGATATTTCCGAAAGGGTATCTGGATTCATGGTTTTGAAGCGGATGACCAGTGAGGTGTCAGCCAGCGGATTGCCGCTGCGGTCGAAGATAGAATCGACAACCGCTTGCAGCGTATAATTCATCATGGGCACGAGTGACTGGTCGGGTGCAAATATACCGTGAGCGCCATTGGACCAGATGAAACGCCCCGACACCGCAGTCTTGCCCGTATCCATAAGAACGACAGCCCTTTCGACGCTGAGAGTGTCCATAGATTCTGAAAAAAACAATTCGAGGGTGCTGTCGACGGCAAAGAAATTGGCCCGGTCTTTAGGTGCGGATTGAATGATATAGGGCCGGATTGAATCGGGTTCTCCATTACCTGTGAAGCTCAGGGTGCAGGCGTCCGCCTGCATGGTATTCATCGCCAGATCGAACCCGTTCTTCAGGCGCAGCTGATAGGATTTGCCGGCTGTTTGCGCTGATGTGAGTAAATGTACAAAACCGCTATTGCGATGATCGATAAAACAATCCAGAATTTCCAGAGTATCCGGACCGGCGTAAATTTCATAATTATTCTTCAGGGAAATTTTATCCGCCGCCATTTTTTCTGAAAATCGCAGAATGAGATGGCGTTGATCGGTTGAGCGGATTTCGGATAATTGGGGCCGGGTCGTATCGCGCAGGGCAAGGCGCAGGGAGATTCCGGAGCTCCGCGGTTGATGAAAAGACAGTTCGTAATCCTTAGCCGTAATCCCCAGGGCTTCCCGTTCCGCATCGTAGCGGCTGTTGAGGTCGCGATCGTCAACTGCGAAGATGCGGTATAATCCCAGCGCCATATAGGATAAAACAAAATCCCCGTTGGCGCTGGCCTGGGTAACATACAGCGGTGCGGTTTGTGACGGGTCCGGATCGGGTGTGGCGTTTAAATCATATGCCCAGACCTGAATGCCTTCTATTTTTATTTCGCCGTACAACCGACCGCCGATGGCGCCTCGATCCAGAGAATCACCGGTTGAAAATGCAAAAGCATACGAGTCCGTCATGGGATTATTGCGGCGATCTTTTGCGCCCGTGCCGATGGTGATTACATAGGTGCGGTCGGGCAACAGACCTTGAGGAAAATTAATTTCCAGGCGTTTGCCGTGCCATTTATATGTAACGCCTTCCGGGGAGAGGGGAGTGATGAAAATGGATTCTTGCACCGATTTTTTGTCCACCGATTCGCTGAAAAGGATTTGTATTCGGGTGTGTTGGGCGATCCCGGTGCTGTCGGAACGCGGTGAGGTGCTCAAAATGCGCGGGGGTGTTTTATCCACCGGTCCACCCGGCGGTGGCGCCTGGCGCGCGCAGGCTGCCAGCAAGAACAGGCATACACAATAAACGGCAAGGAGATGACGGCGGTGCATTGAATGAATTCCTTTGATATTCTACTTGTAACTAATGTAGTCAAAGATGGGGCGAAATTCAAGTAAAAAGAAATACAATCGTTCAACCGGCTCCGAGCCGATTTATTTTGTTTGAAGGTTAGCCAAATTTTAGTTATTTTAGAGAAAATTGGGAGGGCATCATGTCTCAGGAAAAAGGGAATGTTTCACGCAGGCAATTTATTGGCGGATTAGCGGCCACCAGCGCCGTGGGCACGTTGCTTTCTCCGGATGTGGGTAAAGGAGAAACGCTGGAATTGCGCAAACCAGCCGCCCTGCACAAGGGAGACTGGGTCGGATTAATTTCACCCGCGAGTCCGGTTTTTGAGCCCAGTAGTATTCAGGAGGGGATTATGGCTCTGGAAAAATTAGGATTTCGCGTTAAACCCGGAAAGCATATCGATAAAAAATTTAGATATTTAGCCGGTTCGGATCAGGAGCGCGCGCACGACTTGATGGACATGTTCACGGATGCAAAAATTAAGGCGATCTTTGCCCTCCGCGGCGGCTACGGGACGATCAGAATCCTGCCGTACCTAAATTACGATGTTATTCGCCGGCATCCTAAAATATTAATCGGTTATAGCGATATAACCAGCTTGCACCTGGCTATACATAAACTCGCCGGCATTGTCACCTTTCATGGCGCCGTGGCCCTGTCGACTTTTAATGACTATTCGACAAAATATTTTTGGCAGACACTCGGCGGCACAGAACCAATCGTTGCAATCGATGATTCGCCCGAGGCGATGCCGATGGCGTTGATCCCAAAGGGCGCACCGGACAAAGTCAGGGGAAAACTCATTGGCGGCAACCTGACGCTGTTGACGGCAACGCTCGGCACACCCTATGAGCCGGATACAACCAATAAGATATTGTTTCTGGAAGAGGTGGGAGAAGAGCCCTATTCCCTCGATCGCATGTTCAGCCAACTGGAGCAGGCAGGAAAATTTCGCTCTGCCGCGGCCGTCTTGATTGACCGATGCAATAGATGCAAACCGGCCGATTACCGGCCAGCTTTTGAAAATTCATTCAGCGTTGAAGAACTGGTCAAAGATCGCATCGGCCCTGTCGGTGTGCCTGTAGTTTACGGATTGGCGATCGGGCATGTGGCCAATAAACCGGTGCTGCCACTGGGTATCGAAGCCGAAGTGGACCTGAAAAATAAGAGGATTGCGCTGGTGGAGCGGGCTGTTGAACCATAATTTTTTCGCACTCTGGACGAATGAGTGTACACATTATCCGCATGGATTCGATCAAAGTGTGAGAGCAATCACCAGCATGAATATAAAGATGTTTTATATTAAAGTGGAATGTTTTGCGAAAGGCATCATGCTCAAACCTAAATCGGGATAGCTTCCGATTTGCAAGCATTATCACGGCAATTTTGTCTGTGGCACATTATTTGCATATTTTACCGGTTGAAATAACTCATATTTATGCCCGGATTCGGTATCAACCCGCAGACAGAACTACAAATGTGCCAGCCACAGGGTTACTTAATTGACCTGTAGGCGCCGAATCGGTGTAATTATGAAAAAACCGAAGATCTTATATTTTAACTTGAAAATTACCCAACCATGTTTATAAGGAAAAATGATCCGCTAAAACGTATATGGCATATATGGATTAGAAGGTGGCTGGTTTTTACATTCTCTTATTTGTGGACAGTAGGGCCCACGGCATTTTGTCAGGATGCCGCCACGATCAGCTGGAAACCGGTAACACAGGATACCAGCGGACAAATGGAGACAGAACCTGTTTATTATCATATTTATTGTGATACGATTCCCGGTTTTAGCCCTGGTATGAACAATTATTTGGCAGCCACCACCGACACCGAGTATGTACATACAGATCCACGATTGGCAGATCCAAATACAGATTTATTCTACATCGTCAAAGCCGTTGATTTCTGGGGGAATCAATCGGCCAGTTCCGATACGGTTGGCGAGACCGGATTTGTACTGGCGAGCGTCAGAATATTTTTAGAGTCGCCTTATCATGCAGACGGCGACACGATGAGCACGATGTTTCGCGATGAAAACTTGCTACCGTTAGAGACTCCGTATGCGGAGGCCGCACGGGCGGTGACCGAAATGCCGGTTGACGTAACGGATTGGGTGTGGCTGCAATTACGCGATCCCGATACCCATATGGTCGTGGCACAGGAGTCCTTTTTATTGAAAAAAGATGGCATGGTAACAGAGCTGGACGGAGTGAATCAGCAGCTGGGTTTTACCGGCATTGACGCCGGCGATTATGAGTTAATTGTACGCCATCGCAACCATCTGGCCGTTATGGCACGGCCTGTGCTCCATTTTGACGACAACACCGCCGCGCTTTATGATTTTTCTGCCGATAGTTCGGCTTACTATGGCAAGGATGCCACCAAAGAACTGGAGAACGGCGTGTGGGGACTGTGGGCCGGCGACATTAGCCAGGATGGACTGATTTCAGACGATGATTATGAAAGCTGGCGTTTAGCCTCTCAACAGGGCAAAACAGGCTATCAGGAACAGGACCTGAATTTTGATGGGATTATAAATACCAAAGATTACTTGATCTGGTATAGAGCCAGATTGTCCGGCGTTGCCGGTAAAGTGCCCTGAGGGTGTTGTTGCATCACGCATCAGGCTATGGTAGGGGTGATATCCTTTTGAGGGTCATTTTTTGTCGGTACTGAATAAATAATGCGGAAAAAATACTTTAGCTGCACCTGAAATATGCTTTAAGTATATATTTATAATATAATTAAACGATTGATAACAAAATGTAAAAATATTTGAAAAAATTAAATTTATTTTTTGCATTTTTATTTGTCATGATGTATATTTATATAGAGTAATGGCACCTAAATGAGAGGAATAACTATGTTGAAAAAAGTCAGTCTCCTCAAAATGTTGTTATGCATCTGCATCTTGACGGCATATGGATCGGCTGTTTTTGCCGATGATTCGGAATTCAGGTTGGTGATATCGCGCAACGATAACAGAAACACCAATGATGGACGGTTGCATGTGGATGTCGAAATGCGCATCGCGCCGGGCAGCACTTCGCCGCGTACCTTGAATTCGTTGACTGTTGACGTGACCTATGGCACGGAACTCACGGCTTTTGCCACCAATCCTGACAGCAACTGGTTTGCCGGCACGACGGGGTATGATCTTTCCGTCAACAAATTGACCAGTCCGGTAAACTATTATCGCGTCCTGGTAACCGGAAACGGCATCGGCAAAAATGGGCCTGGAGACCCGTCCGGCTTTACGGTAACCAGCAGCTGGCAGCGCGTGGTGACGTTGCGCTGGAATATTGCCACGGTGAGTCCGTCCTACACGGTGGATTTTGTTACTACCACCGATTGCGCGGCCTATTTCGATAATTTGAACAACAATCCGCAGACGGATCTTACGGAGTGGGCGACGTCGACCTGCTCACCGGCCAATTTGCTGGTGGCGGCAAAAATATTTTTGCACGGGCCGTATAATACCACCTCCCACAATATGACGACGGCGCTTCGCACACCGACCGATTATGTGCCGTTGACGTCGCCGTACGATTGGGATAAACGGACCGTCGGCAGTATTCCTTCGACTATCACCGATTGGGTATGTGTGCAGTTACGCAGCAGTGCCTCTGGGAAGGTGTTGAGCGCAAAGAGTATATTTCTGCGCAATGATGGATATATCGTAGCCGACGACGGTACCACGCAACAATTCACCATGGCATCGCTGGAAGGAGAAAAGGATTATTACATCGTCATCCGTCACCGCAATCATTTGGCCGTGATGAGCAATTCGACTCCGCTTTCTGCGGGTAGTGTCAGTACGTATGATTTCACCGATGCCCTGAGCAAATATTACGGCAGCGATGCAAGGCTGCTGGAAACAGGAGTATATGGGATGTATGCAGGTGATGCAGATGGTAATGGTACAGTTGATGCCAATGATCGTTCGGCTACTTGGAATGATCGTAATGCTGTTGGTTATCAAAATTCAGATTGCGGGCTGGATGGAACGGTTGATGCCAATGATCGATCTATCACCTGGAATTTGCGAAATAAATTTTCAAATGTACCTACCAATTAGAAATTGTCGAATATCAATTTTTTCTACACCGTTGAAATCTGGAGGATCAGATAATGAAAAAATTATTAATATTTTTAACAGTTTTTTGTCTATTCGCGATGGGTGGCTTATATGGACAAAATTTTACTTTGTCAATACATAACCAACATCCGATTCATCCGGAGGGTGCATTTTATTTTGACATCTATATGTTACGGACAGGAGCTACTGCGTTATATCTTGGTAATGCCGATTTAGTGGTTACTTTTAATAGCAGCAATTTTACAAATCCGACATATGTTATCGTCAGCGAGGGAATGACCGGTTGGTATACTTTTGCAGCAGAGATTACATCCGGGAATCGTGCGGTGATTAATATATCACAACCACCATTTGGTGATCAACCACAATTCGATGCCAGAGTGCAAAACATTTCTAATTCGGGAAACGGTACGCTGATTGCACAAGTTAAAATTACCGGTATCTCAGATCCGAACGGTTATGCAGGAATTCAATGGCGCACCAGCACGCCCAATGCTATAGTTGTAAACGCTCTTTCGAATGTAAGTCCATGGGGCTCAACGGATATTACTGGTAATGGGACCTTTACCGATCCTCCAGATGTCACACTGCCTGTTGAGTTATCTATTTTTAGCGCGATAGCTAAAAATAATCGGATCGTATTACATTGGATCACTGAAAGTGAGCAAAATAACACCGGTTTTAATATCTACCGCAGTTTATGCCCGAACAGCGGATTTAAGAAGATAAAT
>JAFGSU010000292.1 GCA_016934435.1 Candidatus Zhuqueibacterota bacterium
ATATTCAAAAACGAAAGAAAAAAAGCAGTGCATTTGCACTTCATTACGACGAAGAATATGAAAAGTTCAAAATTGGAGCAATTTTGAGACGAGCAAGAGAAGATGCGGGTGTTACACAGGAAGAAATTGCTAAAAAATTGCATACTCAAAAATCCGCAATTTCCCGAATAGAGAACCATTCATATGATATGCGTCTTTCAACATTAAAAATGTATGCAGAAGCCCTTGGGAAAAAACTTACTCTATCGATCTCATAGACTTTTGCTTTTATGAACTGCCAGTCCATGTGTTCACCTGACAGGAACCGTCTTTCGTTTGTCCAATTTTATTGCATATAAGTATGGCTTTGTCGTTTGATAACAACTTTTTAAGCGGCGCAAACAGGTGTCACTTTTCATTATTAGACAGACCGGTTTAACCGAGGACGGAAGCCACAGCAAAGTGAACAGAATAAGAGAACTGATAGAGAGACGATGACCAGAGAAAAAGCGATCGAAATATTCAAACAAACCGGTGCGTTACTCGAGGGTCATTTTCGACTGACGTCCGGGCTGCACAGTCCGCAGTACTTTCAGTGCGCCAGGGTGTTGCAATACCCGCAGCACGCCGAAGGTTTTTGCCGAGCCATCGCCGACCATTTCAGGGACGCCGGGGTTGAGGTGGTGATATCTCCGGCCATCGGCGGTATCGTCGTGGGACAGGAGGTGGCCCGGTTGCTGGGATGTCGTGCCATCTTTGCTGAGCGCGAATCGAATGTCATGACCCTGCGCCGTGGATTTGAGATCACCGCCGGCGAAAAAGTGCTCGCCGTGGAAGACGTGGTCACCACCGGTGGATCCATAAAGGAAGTCATTGCATTGGCGCAGCAGGCGGGAGCGCAGGTTGTGGGCGCTGCTTTCATCGTAGATCGCAGTGCCGGAAGGGCGCAATTTTCAGTGCCGTTTTTCGCAACCTTGAAAATGGATGTGGTGACCTATCAACCCGACGACTGCCCCTTGTGCCGTCAGGGCATACCCGTTGTCAAGCCGGGCAGCCGCAAGGTTTAGATGAGAGAAGGAAATTGGATATGAAACGTAGACCTATGTTTGTCTGGTATAAACAGTCGCTTTTCCTGCTGCTGAGTTGTATTTTGTTTGTCGTACAAACATCCCTATCTCAGGCGGCGGATACGATTGCCTATCGACTCAAGGTGGCACGCAACGACGCCGTGGTTGGCGGCGAGCTCCATCTCGATCTGCAGCTGCGAATCTCCGAAGGCGTTTCGCCGCGGACGCTTCATTCGCTGACGTTTGATGTGCCATATTCCTCCGATCTTGCGCCGTGTGATGACGACATGGCGACCGGCTGGATGTTCGGCACTTCCGAGGGATACCGCACGGTTGTCAGTAAATTAGAGGGTTATTATCGCGTCCTGGCCGCCGGGCAATCGGTAAATGAACAGGGTAGTGGTGTGCCGGCCGGATGGTTTTTAACCAATACCTGGCAGACGGTTGTCCGCTTGAAATGGATCATTCAAAATGTGGCGCCCTTGAACTTGCAGGTTAATCAGGCAACCGACTGCAGCGCTTACTTTGTCAATATCAGCAACAACCCGCCCAATCTGGCCGAATCTTATGCTCTGACGGATGAAGGCCTGTATCAGCCGCCGTTAGCCGTACAGCTGTCTTTGTTCACTCTAAATTCGCTAAATCAATCGATCGCAATTCGATGGACAACTGAATCGGAAAAAGACAATCTTGGATTTAACATTCACCGCAGCTTCGTGGAAAAAGGTCCATATGATATCATCAATACAGCGCTGATAGAGGGAGGGGGGAATAGTCAGGAACCACAGCGCTATGAATATATAGATGAGGATGTGATCCACAATCAATGGTATTACTATAAATTGGAGCAGATAGATCGCAATGGCGGCGGGCAGATGTTCGGGCCGATCAAGATTTATCACCAGGATCATGCGATACCCGATCGGTTCTATGTCCAGCAAAATTTTCCCAATCCATTCAATGATGAGACGTCGATCGAGTTTGGTTTGCCTGAACAAGTCCGAGTTGAACTGACTCTGGTGAACATGAGAGGGGAGATGATTCGCGAATGGCCGCAGCGAACGATGGCGGCGGGCCGGCACCGCATCCTGTGGGATGGCAGGAGCCGGTCGGGATTACAGGCATCGAGCGGCGTATATTTTTTCAGAATTAAAACCGATGAGGATCAGGGATTGGTTAAATTGATCAAACTGCGATGAGTGGCATCATTTTCACTGTTTCGACAGTGTAAAAAACCCTCATCTTTAAATGAGGGTTTTTTTGTTATCCGAGATACTTTCTCAGCGGTTCCAGCCGTGAACGGTGGCGCAACCGCCGCAACGCTTTTTCTTTTATTTGACGGACGCGTTCTCGCGTCAGGGCGAAATATTCGCCGATTTCTTCCAGCGTCAACGGTCGGTCGCCGTCCAGGCCGAAATAGAGCTTGACGATTTCGGCTTCACGATTTTTCAGGGTACCCAGCACTTTTTCGATCTCTTCGCGCAGCGATTTGCGCATCAGGGTGCCGTCGGGCGGGTCGTATCGGTCGCTCTCCAACACATCCAGCAGGCTGTTGCCTTCGTCTTCTTTGAATGGTTCGTCCAGGGAAAGATGGCGCGCCGATGTTTTGAGCACATCGGCCACTTCAAAAGAAGTCATTTCCATCTTGTCGGCGATCTCATTCATGCTGGGTTCGCGGCCGTATTCTTTTTCCAGCGCTTCCAGAGCGCGGCCCACCTTGTTGATGGCGCCCACTCGATTGAGCGGCAAACGTACGACGCGGGATTGCTCCGCCAGAGCCTGTAAAATCGATTGGCGTATCCACCAGACGGCATAGGAGATGAATTTGAAACCGCGGGTTTCGTCGAATCGCTGCGCCGCCTTGATCAGACCGAGATTTCCCTCGCTGATCAGGTCCTGCAGCGGCAGTCCTTGTCCCTGGTATTCCTTTGCCACACTGATGACAAAGCGCAAATTGGCCTTTACCAATTTATCCAGCGCCTCTTCGTCACCTTTGCGAATACGCCTCGCCAGCGCAATCTCTTCTTCCGGAGGAAGCGGAGAGAATCCACCGATTTCTTCCAGATATTTTTCGATGGATTCTTTGGTGCGTGTTTCGGCGGGTTTTTTCTTTTTCTTCTTGGCCATTCCCTAAATCTGATTATTTGAACGGATTCTTAGATTAAAACAAATCAGTTTATAATATAATGAATTTTTCTGTTAAAGTCAAATGATTAGATATCATCAAGTTAGTTTTTCCTGCAAAACCTTATCAATGATCTGGACGGCTCTATCGATATCTTCATCCTTTAAATCCAAATGCGTCACCATGCGCAATTTAGTCGGCGAAAAGGCAATGCAATAAAGCCCGTGTTCCTTCATTGTAACAACAATATCGGGCGCTTTTAATCCTGTCTCGTGAAAATCTGCGATTACAATGTTGGTTTGTGTGGCTTGCATATCAACCCGAACTTTGGGATGGCTGCTCAGGCATTGCGCCAGCTTTTGGGCGCGGGCGTGGTCCTCGGCGAGGCGGGCGAGATGGTGCTCGATGGCGTATAATCCCGCCGCGGCAATAATGCCCGCCTGGCGCATGCCGCCGCCCCATATTTTGCGAAACCGGTGCGCCCGGTCGATAAAGGCGCGACTGCCGGCCAGAACCGATCCCACCGGCGCTCCGAGTCCCTTGGAAAGGCAGACGGTAATGGAATCAAAATGACGGCCATATTCCTGCAACGGGATGCCGGTGGCGATGTGCGCGTTCCAGATGCGCGCCCCATCCAGATGCACCTTCAGGTGGCGTTCCCGCGTCAGAGCCCGTATTTTTTTTATCTCCTCGAGCGGGAAAATGGCGCCGCCGGCGCGGTTATGGGTGTTCTCTATTACCACTAGCTGCGATCTGGGAAAATGGTGATCCGGAGGCCGGATGGCGGCATCGATCTGTTCTGTGGTGATGACGCCGCGCACTCCCGGCAGAGGCCGCAGCTGCACAGCCGACAAAAAGGCCGGTCCGCCGGCTTCATAATTAAATGAATGGCAATTTTCTTCGCAGATAACCTCATCGCCCGGTTCCGTGTGGCATTTTATAGCTAACTGATTGCCCATGGTTCCACTGGTGACAAATAGAGCCGCTTCCATGCCGAAAAGTTCGGCTACTTTATCCTGTAATGCGTTTACCGACGGGTCCTCACCAAAAACATCATCGCCCACTTCCGCTTCCGCCATAACCCGGCGCATGGCGTCCGTGGGTTTGGTGATGGTATCGCTCCGAAGATCGACAGGTTTCATGGATTTTCGATCCTATTTTTTTAGCAGAATTTTAAACTTGTATCATGTAGTTAAAAAAAGATACGTTTACAAAATATTTACTCAATAAACAACCGCCGAGGTCGCTGAGAAACGCCGAGTGAAACCTATATCAATGACTCTGTTGCTAATTATATTCTTTAAACCTTAGTAGTACTTTGACGAAAAATAATAAACCTTATTACTTTATTCACAATCCAGGGGATGATAATAAGGTAATAAGTTTAGTGTGTTTCCGGGCTTTCTCCACTACTAAGGTTAAATAACCCAATTCGGCGTCTGCAGGTTAATTCGTTAATCCTGCGGGCGGTGCCCGAGCCGTTCATTTCGCTGGCTGACAGCGAATCGGTGAATATTGTTAAAAAAGACATCAGAATAACTTTAACTGCCCCTCATTCTTCCTCACCATTTTTTTCCCCTGCTGTTTTCGCACCAGTGATTCCGAAATGGCGGCGAGGAATCGGGACGGATATTGCTGATGCCGCTGTCCGCCCAGGAATCGTGTTTTGGCATGGGTCAAAAAAAGCTGACGCCGCGCCCGGGTCATGCCCACGTATAATAGACGCCGTTCTTCCTGGGGATCGCTCATCAGGCTGCCGAATGAAAACGGTAGTATGTTCTCCTCACAGCCGATAATGAACACCACCGGGAATTCCAGACCTTTGGCTGCATGCATGGTCAGAACCGAAACCTGATCGGCGCGCAAATTTAGCTGGTCGACTTCTTTTTGCAGGGTCAGGCTGTCGATGAACAGATCAACCCGATCGTCAAAGGGCGCAGCCAGGGCTCGCAACCGGCGTTTTAGCAGCGTAATAGCCTGATTCCGCGCCGGCAGAACCCGGAATATCCGTTCCAGGGCCGTAGCAATCGTCGATTCTTTCGGCATCTGTGATAAATCGCTGATCAGTTCGACGGCGCAGGGA
>JAFGSU010000293.1 GCA_016934435.1 Candidatus Zhuqueibacterota bacterium
CTATGGAAAGAGGAACAGTGAAGTGGTTCAACACCTCTAAGGGGTATGGATTCATCACTCGTGAATCAGGAGGTGACATCTTTGTCCACTTTTCAGGCATTGCCGGTGATGGTTTTCGCTCGTTAAATGGCGGTGACACGGTGGAATTCGAGGTGGAGGAGACGGAAAAAGGGCCTCAGGCTATTAATGTGACCAAAGTATGACCATGTAACACAATCTTCGCCCTAGCATTCCTTGGCTAGGGCTTTTTTTTGTAGATTCCTGAATATGGCCTTGGTTCGATGTTTCCATAGTATAAAAGATATTCCCCTTTATAGCATCACGTAACAATCGTTCATTTGTAGATATTTACCTCTGATTACTATAAACCACTTAATCGTCAGCTTAAAAAGCAGTGATTGTCAACTTGAATATCCATAAAAGAATCGCTGCCACCATAGCTGAAAAAGGAATAGTTACCAGCCAGGAAATGACGATACGGCTGGCAATACTCCATTTAATTCGGGAAGCATGTGTTGTAGAACCCACGCCGACGATGGCACCGGCAATCGTATGCGTCGTTGAAACCGGGATGCCCATATAAGTAGCAACATATATTGTGATCGCTCCGGCGGTTTCGGCACAAAATCCATGCACGGGTTTTAATTTCGTAAGCTTCATCCCCATAGTTTTAACGATGCGCCAGCCACCCAGGGCTGTTCCGATTGCCATGGCAGAATGACAGGCGAGTATAACCCACGCGGTCCGCCAATCGAGTAAACTTAAAATCGTCCTGTCATCATATACACCTGCAGCAACAAGTAAAGCGACAATGATCCCCATGGTTTTTTGTGCATCATTGCCACCATGGCCTAAAGAATAAAGCGCAGCGGAAACCAGTTGCCCTCTGCGAAATAATTTATCAACTTCATTGGGCCGTCTGCGTCTAAATATCCAGTAGACAGCTACCATAATGGCAAATCCAAGAAACAGGCCAAAGAGAGGGGACAGGGGAATGAATTGAACGGTTAACCAAAGTTTTTCCCATCGGATAGCTGTCAGACCCTTATGCGCGATACCTGCACCAGCGAACCCGCCGATCAGTGCATGTGAAGAACTGGTTGGCAAGCCCCACCACCAGGTGAGCAAATCCCATACAATAGCACCCAACAATCCGGCCAATACAACATATAAATAAGCGGGATCAATCGAATCCACTTTTACAATTTTCGAAACTGTATCGGCCACACGAGGAACGAAGACAAACATGGCGATGAAATTAAAAAATGCCGCCCAGATCACCGCAATTTTAGGAGACAAAACACGGGTTGATACCACTGTAGCAATGGAATTAGCAGAATCATGAAAGCCGTTAATCGTATCAAAAATGAGTGCGACAAAAATAGTCAAGATGACGACAATCCAGGTGGCGGTCATATTTTGTGCCCGGATTGGTCAGATACTTGCGCGATAATCATTTGTTCTCCCGCAAAATCGGTTCCTGTAAGTAGGAATAATTCCCTCTGCATTGGGTGGCTCGGCCGAAATTATGAAGAAGATATAACCACGCCTTCAATAATATTCGCTACGTCCTCACAGCGATCAACCGCCTTTTCTAACCGCTGAAATATTTCCTTCCATTTGATAATCAAAACAGAATCGTCTTCTTTGAAAAGTCTAATCAGAGCCGATCTCAGAACTTCATCCCCCTTTTCCTCCAGATCATGAATTATCCTGCATTTTTCTATGATAGACTCTGAATGCTTCATGTTGCGCAATCCTTTCAATGCCTGCTCAATGGTTTCAGAGCACTGTACCAGGATTTCAGCCAATTTTTTTGCTTCCGGCCGTATTGAAGATATATCATACAAGCTGATCCGCCTGGTAGCGCTATCAATGGAATCAACAATATCATCCAATCGTTTAATGAGAAGATGAATATCGGATCGGTCAATGGGCGTAATAAAAGTCCTGTGCAACGCATCAATACAACGATGTGTGACGTCATCGGCTTCGTGTTCAAGATCCTCGATTCTCTGAACGATGTCAATCATGCTTCCATTGCCTTCAGCGAGAAATTTCAGCTCGTGACAGGTCCGAATGATAACACCAGCATGCTGTTCAAAAAAATCAAAAAAACTGTACTCCTTTGGTAAAATACTTTTAAACATTTTGTATGATCCTTGTACAAAATAAATTTCAGGGTTCTTCGACCAATGACTCAATTCGTTGTCTCACGAGCGCTTGCAGTTCTTCCAGGCTCATTTTTTTAACCTGATCATTAGATATGGGTGCGCCGAATTTTATTTTAATCGGACCTGGCCGCAGGTGCCAACTCACGCGTGATTTAAATCGATAGAGTCCCGAAAGTCCGATTGGCACCAAATCAACTTCCGCCATCTGCGCCAACCGAAATGGCAATTTTTTAAAATCCTGCATCTTTCCGGTTCGTGTCCGGGTGCTCTCGGGCATTATGAGGATGGATTTACCGGTCCTAAGTTCCTCCACCGCGCGCTCAAGGACCGACCAGGATGCGTGGGCGCTGGAACGTTGGATGGGAATCATGCCGATGGCTTTTAGGAACCATCCGATCACCGGCCGTTTCATTTGCTCAACCGCTTGAATGCCGCGGGTAAAGTTGGGTATATATCCGCCAAGCACCGGCACATCAAACAAACTGACATGATTGACCATAAAAAGATAGGTGGCCCTGGGATCAATATGCTCCAATCCCTCGGCCGTCACTCTGGCGCCGAATACTCTCATAATAAAACGCAATAAAAGTTGCCCTAAAGGATTATACCACCGATGGGGGAAAATAATGGCAACTATTGTGATAAAAAGCAAAATGGGCACCGCGATGACAAGGCCGAAAAACCAAATAAAAGCGGATACAATGGTACGCTTTACCTGACTGATCATGCTCCATCCTTACTGTTGCATTTTATTTTTCTGATAATTAAGCGCCAACTCCATGAATATTTCCACATCACTTTCGAAATCGGTTTGCAGGCCATCAAAATAGAATACACGTATGGGAAAACCACCTAAATCTTTGCTCACGCGCGGATACACCGTTTCACATACAATGCCGTTCATGCAGGTAAACGGACTGATATCGACGACACCGGCTGCGCCTTGTTTCTGGAACCAAATCGCCTTGCCGACGCTGATGACCATTTCGCCATGAGCCCCTTCGCGCGGCAGGTAAGGTCGACTCAAATCGAGCACCTCTGTGATATGGTGCGGTTCGGCATAACCTTTAAAATCCTCTCGAAAAAGGGATAAAATTCTCTGTTCGTCGTGATGCATGATCCGCTGACGTACTTTACAGCTGACCATAGAGAGGGAGAAGCGTTTGTTTTTGCGAATGAGGTTGCGCTCTTCCTCATCACTGGTGTACCATACCCATTCGGCAACATCGGACATCCAGGTTTCGCCGCCGCATTTTTCGATCAGACGAAGCAAATAGCTATTGCTGAAATCATTCAAGCGGCAAAAAATCTCCCCAACAATACCGATAAGCGGTTTTCGTTGGCTTTTGTCCACTTTTATGGTCCTAAACGCATCGCGCATGGCCGTCATGGCAATGATGAGCTCCTGCATCCGCTGTTCATGTGAAATCCCTTGCAACGCCAGCGCTTGGCATACTCGATCGAGCGACGTCTGAAAGATGCGGTCGGTGAGACCCGGTTGCTTCTCGTATGGACGGGTCTTTAACAACAGCTTGCGAAGGATGTCGGATACAATGACAGCGCGCCAGGCGGTGCGAATCAGCTCCTGGGCATTCTTGCCGATGTCTTTGTACCCGTTGGCGCTGGTGGGTGCAAATATCAGAACATCTTCACCGCGTTGCTGAAATATTTTTTTCGCCAGCGGCAGATAATGACCGAACCGGCATGGACCGTTCGAGGTGGCGAGTAAAAACGCCGTACGCGAGGGATCATAATCGGGTTGTTCTGTTACCTTGAGAAAACCGCCGAGGGTAACAGCTTCCGGCAAACATTCATCTCCGGATAGATACCTGCGTGCCAGCTCGTAGCTATGAGCATCATCCTCGGGCGCCACGCAAGCATCGATGCCGATGGATTGAAAAGCGGCGGCCATGCATCGAGCGCCTTCATACGACATGCGGGGGATATAGAGTTTACGATCTCTTATGTTGATTTCTGTTTGATTCATACGTTGCTGATCATTACTTCCAATTTACAGTTTTTAGCGCTTCTTTTTCTGCTACGGGAACGTCCTCAAATGATAAGAGATTTTTACTCTGCAGATACGCCTCACAGCGAGTGAGTATGCCGGCATCGTTGCTGTGTTCATCAAACTGTAAAGTTAAGAACGACGAGCCGACGGCATCCTTAATATAGTGTTTGATATAAGAGTCGGGCCCGCACTTGAAATTTGTGATATAGATGACGTGCAAATTCTTCTGCCGGCCAACAAAAACCGCCGCCTGTAAAATTTTTCTGCCGTAACTCCAGAACATGTTCTCGTGCTGATCGCTAATA
>JAFGSU010000294.1 GCA_016934435.1 Candidatus Zhuqueibacterota bacterium
GCAGCGTTTATTTCGGCTTTAATTTCGGCGTGTTCAGCGGTGGTATCGGCATCTATGCCGGCGTTGGCGCATTCCTGACTTCCATCCCCGGTGCGGAATCATCCGTAGCCGCTGGCGTTCCTCTGCCGTTCCCGTTTGTCCTTGCCAATATGGGTGTGTCGCTAGACGGCGAAATCCTCTGGGGACTGGTTTCTGCCTCAGCATGGGTCAATCTGCAATTCGCTTTTGGCTCCTATAACTATTTTCAGGGCACGGCCGGATTGGAGGGCTGCGTCTTGTGGGTGCTGTGCGCCAGTGTCGATGTGACCGTACGTCTCGATCAAACCGGATTTCATATCTATTAACAGGAGGAAAAAACCATGTTTAAGCGAATTATTTCGTCCATCCCGCTGTTCCGGGTCGCTGTAGCGTTTTTCCCCCTGTTGGTCGCGCACAGCGTTTGGGCGGACTCTTTTCAGGTTGTGGCACTCAGCGACAGCGCCGGCATCGGCGCCAAAGCCATGGTATTGCTGGTGTGGAAGGAGGCAAAGGATGCGGAAGGATTTAATGTCTATCGTAAAGATGCGGCAACGGCATCCTACTCCAAGTCCCCGGTCAACAGCGCTCCCATTCGCTTGATCACCGATTGTGAGGCGATTAAGCGAATTATGCCTGAAAGGTCTGAGGAGTGGGAACAGCTGTCGGCTTTGCTGCAGGCCGGACTGGGCGGCAGTCGGTCATCAAAATTTAGAGTGCCGGGCATCGAGCGCAGGAAAACTTATACACCATGCGATATCGGCAGTGTCAGCAAAGAAAGCAGCCCCTATCAGCAGATACAGATGTTAGCCCAGCGCTATTACAAAGTCGCGTTGATTTTAGGCCAGGGATATATTGACAGACCCCTGACCACCGGCAGCACCTACTGGTATCAGATCAAAGCCCTGAGAGGACGTCGGGAGGAGATCGTCGCCAGCGATATCCGGGTGGTAGCCGGTGTCAAGACGCTGTTACCGGCGCCGGCCGATGTGCAGGTGACCGCCGGCGATGGCCGCGTGATGGTCACCTGGGATTCCGTGCACAACGCCATCGGATATGATGTGTTTCGGCGCAGATTGCCTTTTATGCTGCCGGCGATTCAGGTGAACGAGGGCGTGGTAACCACGCTGCTGACTCATGATCTTGAGGGCGATACCATCATAGCGCCGCGATATGGAATGGTCGATTTTCAACGCTACAATGAGGCCGGCTATCCCACCACCCATGAAGTGAATGGCGCAAACGTCAGTGGTCCGGCGAATGGCGTTCAATATCAATATCAGGTATCGGCGCGCAATATGCTCGGCACACCGGGGCAGAAAAGCGGCTTTTCTGCTACTGCCAAACCGGAAGATAAAACCCCACCGGGATTGCCCACCGATCTCAAAGTGGAGGCTGTGGGGCAAACCCTCAAAATCACCTGGTCGCAGGTGACCCTGGATCAGATGGGACATGTGGAAGTGGCCGGCATCAAAGGATATGATATCTATCGCGCATCCACGGTATCCGCTATACCTGTTACCAAACTCAATCCGGTCATAATTCCGCAGCCGTCGCTGCCGTCGCAAAAGGTGGAATATGTGGATAGCGATCCCGCCATTATTTCTCACTATGGGGAAAAGGAATTTTATTACCGCATCAGATGCTATGATATGAAGAACAACGCCGGCGCCATTTCCGCCGCAGCTTCGGGTCATGTGGATGATATTTATCCGCCCGACCCGCCCGATAATGTCGATGCCGAAGGACATAACACCTATATCCGCGTTTTCTGGGACCTGAACAGCGAACCGGATATCGAGTCCTATCTGATTTATCGCAGTCTCTGTCATTACGGCCGCTGGCTGCCGCCGGAACAGGAGAAACGCACCGGCATCGATTGTGGTCCATTCGTGTTGATCTCCGAAATTACGCATACAGCGGCCAAAGATTCCGCCTCGCGCTATGGCCGGGCTTGTTTTAATGATTTGACCGTGCCGGCCGGTTCCCCCATCTGTTACGCCTACTGGGTTAAGGCCAAGGACAAGAGTCAGAATCAGAGCGGCGATTGGCCGTATCCGAATCCGGTGAAAGAAAAGACCATTTGCCAGCGCTTGCGCGACGAGACGCCGCCGCCGCCGCCGATTGTTTCGGCCCTGCAGGCGCGAGATAATGAAATATACATCGAATGGGTTGATGCGCCGTGTCAGGATTTGGGCGCATTCCACGTATACCGCGCCGAACAGGAGACCGGAACGTACAAGTGGGTCGGCGGTGTGACGGTTGTGGAACCGCCCGCTTTACCGGTTTATCTGACCGCGCCGTTCAAACCGGCGATGCCCTGCGGCTGCGACAGCATTCCCCTGGTGCCGCACGAAGGCATGAAATCGGGATCCTTCACCGACAAGCAGGCTGATCCCAATACCATCTACTGGTATCGCGTCACCTCCGTCGATCAGAACGGCAATGAACACGATCCGCAGAAATCGGTGCCTTACAGTACCTTCACGTTTCGCTCCCTGGGCGCGGCGAAACCGACTATTATATTGCCTATCGGCAAAGTGGCAACCGGTTGCGGTCTGGAGTTGAAATGGACCCCGATGTATAATGCAGCAGAACACATGGGATTTGTCGTTTATCGCAGCGATAGCGAGACGGGCATCTATCGGCAAATCAGTCCGATATTGCAGACCAATACCTACATCGATGATACCATTCATGCCAGTGTTACCTATTGGTACAAGATACAAGCATTCGACAAGCTCGGCCGCACGTCGCAACTTTCGGCACCGGCCAGTGCAATATTTTAAAGAGGAGTGAGCTATGAGAAAGGTTCTTCTCTTTTTGTGGATAGGCGCCATCTCGGTGCAAATGACTGCGGCCGCCGATTTCGATCCGAAAACCGATGGCTGGGATTTTTACAATTTTCTCATGACCACCGATAACACCGTGCTCTGGGGGATATACAGCAAATCGTTTCTCGGAATTGCCAATACATATGCAGCGGCTTCGGTGGAAGACCAATTGTTTTTCGATCTGGTGATATCGCGCTACGCCGGTCATGCCAACTGTTTCGGCATGTCCAATCTGGCCATTATCTGCTACAAAGAAGGCGGGCATCTGTCCGCCTGCAGTCCGGTGTGCACTTATGAGGGCGACCTGAGTCCGACTCATGCCGGTCCGGATTTGAATATGATCCGCGAGTCCATCGGCATCATGCACCTGCGCCAGCTAACGCAGAAGATGATCAGCCTGCTCATCGAGCGGTTCACCGACAGCAAGTGGGACAAACCCAATGAGGCATTCGGCCAGATCAAGACCGAGATCGCCACCAATGGCGCGTCCCTGGTTTCGTTCATGCCGGCATCGGTAGCGGCTGCTGAGGCGGCCATGAGCGGCGGGCAGGAAGCGCATACAGTGGTGGCGTACAAGGTGGAGGAATCACCGGGAGCGTGGTACAAAATCTATGTGTACGATCCCAACAGGCCGTACAGCACGGAGAGTGCCTTTTATGATGGCACCGGTAAAATCAATTTCATCTACGTCAACCAGGCCAGCGCCACATTGGATTGGCATTATCCGGATGATTATCCGCCGGGCACCAACAGCTATGGATGGGAGGGCAGTTCAGCCGGCCCGTGGACTTTTATTCCTTCCACTTCTTATGATGCGCGTTTCAAGGACGATCACCCGCTCGATGCCGGCTATATCACCTCGCAACTGGGGCAAATATTCCTCAGCGGCGACGGCGAGGTGACCCAGATCGAGGACGAAACCGGCAGACGATTCTACAAGCAGTCGGCTTCGGGATTGCAGTTTGAAAAAGATCCCAATAAACGCATGCTGAATATGATCCGCTGGCCGTTTTTCCACGCCGGCAAAGGCGAAAAACTGCCGGAAGTGTATTTCATGCAAAATCCGCAGGGAAAATCCTTCAAGATACAGATCGCCTCGAAATCGGGGAAATATGATTGCCGGTTGCTGCAGAAAGGCAATTTCATCAAAATGGAAGCGGGAGGGAGCGGCGCCGGCCGCGATACCCTTCAGATCGCCGCTTTTGCGACCGAAGAGCAGACTCTGACCATCGGCTCACAGCGGAATCTTGCCAATGTCAGGGTGGAATTGTTCAAGCGGTTGGCTGATCAGACGACGCGGACGTTTATCCTGTCGGACGTCACCGTGACCAAATCCGCGCCGGTGCAGATGCAGTGTGTGGACTATTTCAGTTCGCTGGCTGTGAGCAGTCCCCGCGCCGAGGTGCGGTACAAATTGGAGATGGCGCAGAAAATAGGGGACAGGGTCGAGCGTTCGCCGGTGCAATCGTTTACGGTGCCGGCCGGCAAACGACAACTGCTGCGGCCGCTGGATTGGGAGAATTTGAAAGACAGTGCTATCGATAAGGTTGAGCGGGAGGTGTTGAAGAAGGTACAGCCGAGATAGTATTACTCTGGCTGAGCGATTCATTGACATCCTGATGTTATCCAATAGTAATAACGATGATACTTTTGCCGTGCATGGGCTGTGTTGATGTATGCGGCGTTGAAGAGATTGTCATCGCGCCGGAGCCATCTCCGGCGCGATCAAATAAAGCCCATCTGGAGAGACAGTGGAAAAATATAATACAAACCCAAAGAGCAAGTTGAGGATATAAAGTCCTAAAAATCTATAAAAGCTTTTAAAGAGGATAAATCAGCAGCTGTCCTACCGATCAGATCAAAAACAGCGTCGCCAACAGCAACAGCAATCCCATACTGGCTACGTCGGTGGCGGTGGTGAGGAAGATGCTCGAAGCCGTAGCCGGATCCGCTCCCAGCCGACGCAATGTAATGGGCACGATGGCACCGAAAATGCCGCTGATCACGCAACTGCCGGTCATGGCCGCCAGGACGATTAATCCCAACGGCAGGGCCAAGGTATTGCCCTGACTTTTTGCCAGCAGAAACATGGCCATGCCCGCTACCAGGCCGATGATCGCGCCATTCAATAAGCCCAGCAGTCCTTCCTTGGTCAATAATGTACGGGCCTGTCCCTTTTCGAATTCTCGCATCGTCATGCCGCGGATGGTCACCGCCAGCGCCTGGCAGCCGCTATTGCCCGACTGCCCGGCGAGCACCGGCAGGAACGCCGCCAGGATGACGACCTGGTCGATGGTATTCTGGAACAGACTGACAACGGCGCCGGCGATAAAGGCGGTCAGAAGATTCAACTGCAGCCAGGGGTGGCGATATTTGAAACTCCGAGGCCAGGGGGTGGACAGTTTTTCTTCCTTCTCCACACCTACCATACTTCCGGCCTGAGCGCTGATTTCGATGGCCTGCGCCTCAAACAGCCGATTGCCACGGACGAGTCCGACCAGTACCCCGCCTGCATCGGTGACCGGATAGACCGGAAAATGTTTGGTCAACACCTTTCGCATGGCATCCATCAGCGGCATGTCGGCGCGCAGACTAAAGGGTTCGCTCACCATCACCTGGCTTAATGTTATATCCGGATCGGCGAAGAGCAAATCCCGCATCACCACCACGCCGATGAGCTGGTTTTTTCGGTCGACGACATAGCCGTAGGTGATGAACTCGCGTTTGACCAGCTTGCGCAGTTTTTCGATGGTCTGCCGCACCGTCATGTTGGGCGAAAAAACCGCCCAGACCGGATCCATGAGGTGGCCGACGCTGCCTTTGGGAAAAGTCAGATTCAGCGCCCATTGCGTACGTACTTCTCTCGGCAGCGCCGCGGTGATTCGTTCTTTGTCCGCAGGGGGAACGACCGCCAGGATATTTTCAGCGTTGCGCGGTCCTATCAGCCTGAGCGCCCGCATGGCGAGATCGGTGTCGATTCTGATTAAAAGCTTGCCAGCCGCGTCCGCATCCAATTGAGTCAAGGACTGGGCGACGTCTTCAGGGATTGTCGGTAGGTGATGGTTGGTTTCCAAGTTATGCTCCATGCCGAAATGAAATTCATCCGTCTTCATTAATGAAATGATTCTTTTTGCTGGATAAAATACGATGTTAACCAGTCAAAATCAAGGTAAAATCATATCAACCATCGAATGTCAACTCGTTCTTTGAACTGTTTCAAGGTATTTTAATGAATATCAGTCATTTTTCTGACTTTCATGTTGACTTGATTCAATTTTGTAAGTATATTACAGTATTCAAAGGGGCAGTTTAACATATTATTTCAGAACGGGCTGGAAAGGCATATATAAGGTGCTATACCTTGATTATGCCTTTTTTTATTTCTACACAATTCCTTTTCATTTTTTTACCTAAAATAAGGGGCTCCTTTTTTCTGTTTGTTGGGTTTTTATAAAACTCTCGCAAACGATAAGACACCGAGCTATGCTCTAGTCCAGGGTGTACCTTCCATTCTCCGCCTATGCCTGACTTGAGAGTTTTAGGGTTTTTTAATCAGGTTGCCACGGTCTCAGAGTGTGTGAAAACGGACAGATCCTGGATGTTGCCGTGTTTTTTTTGCGACAACTCTGGATGTCTCAGCCTAATAAAAACAAATACATGCTGAACATCCGGGGCATAAAAATCGCGCCTCCCGGGGTTGATTGAACCTTGTCACACAGTCTCTCTCCGTGATAACCTCACTCCAGACGCTTTGCGTCGTGTCGGCTGTAAATGCGTACAATTTCTGGCAACATCTAATACTCGAACCTGCTGCAGATCGAAGCAGATCGTCGCAGAGACGTTTGCATAAGGAGCGTGGGGCAGACGTTAATTGACTATTCATTTTTTTTATCGGATGCGATCAATGGTAGGTAAAACGGTTTCCAACTATAAAATTCTCGAAAAACTTGGGGAAGGCGGTATGGGCCGGGTTTACAGGGCCAAAGATACCAGACTGGGCAGGATGGTGGCGCTCAAGTTTCTGCCACTGGAACTCACGCGCGATTCTAAGGTCAAGCAACGTTTTATCCGCGAAGCGCAGGCTGCCTCCGCGCTTCAACATGAAAACATCTGCACGATCCATGATATCGATGAAACGCCCGATGGTCAACTGTTCATTGTCATGGATTTCTATACCGGCAGGACCTTGAATGAGATCGTCAGCAAAGGACCGCTGCCGCTTGACAGGGCGATCGATATTGCCATCCAGATCGCTGCGGGATTGAATGAGGCGCATAAAAAAGGCATCATCCATCGCGATCTAAAGAGCGCCAATATCATGGTAACCGAAACCGGTCGGGCAAAGATGTTGGACTTTGGTCTGGCCATATTATCCGGTAAAACGCGCCTGACAAAGACTGGCAGCACCCTGGGGACCATTGCCTATATGTCGCCGGAGCAGACGAAAGGCGAACAGGTGGATCATCGCACCGACATCTGGTCTTTCGGCGTTATTCTTTATGAGATGCTCACCGGTCTGTTGCCTTTCAGGGGCGATTATGATCAGGCCGTGATCTATTCCATCGTAAATTTAGAGCCGGAGCCAATGACCGGTCTTCGTACTGGAATACCAGTAGCGTTGGAGGCCATTGTAAATAAACTTCTCGCTAAAAAGTCCGCCGATCGGTACCAGCACATCGATGAACTGCCGGTGGATTTAAAGCACGTAGAGGTAAGCGAAAAAGGGGCTTTTGAGGCAACTATTCCCGCCAATCAGCTTCAGGGAGGTGTGACTTCTATGATTGGCAGGGTCGTTGCCCACTATAAAATCCTATCCAAACTCGGCGAAGGCGGCATGGGGGTAGTGTATAAAGCCAAAGATACCAGATTGGACCGTATGGTTGCGCTAAAATTTCTGGCGCCGGAATTCACCCGTGATGCTAAAGCCAAACAACGATTCATCCATGAAGCCAAAACCGCATCCGCTTTAGATCATCCAAATATTTGTACGATCTATGAAATTAACGAAACCGATGATGGGCAGCTGTACATTGCTATGGCTTATTATGAAGGCCAAACGCTAAAGGATAGAATAGCTCCCGGAAGGATTCAGAGTAATGCGCCTCTGCCTATTGAAGAAATCACCGACATGGCCCTCCAGGTCTCCCGGGGACTGGCTAAAGCGCACGAAAAAGGCATTGTTCACCGGGATATTAATCCATCCAACATCATGATCACGACCGATGGCATGGTCAAAATAATGGATTTTGGCCTGGCTAAACTTTTAGGCGATAAGAAACTGACTCAGACCGGGATTACACTGGGCACGGTTTCTTATATGTCGCCTGAGCAGCTTCGCGGAGAGAAAGTAAAGCCAGCGTCCGATATCTGGTCGTTCGGAGTCGTGCTCTACGAAATGATCACCGGTCAACTGCCATTCTCAGGCGAACATACACCGGCTTTGATTTATGCTATTAATAATGAAAATGCCCCGGTGCCGAATAGGTTGCGTCCGGATGCGCCTCCCTTTTTATGTGAAATCATCGAAAGATGTTTAAAAAAGGATGCAAACAGTCGGCCTGATTCCATGGATAAAATTTACATCGATCTGAGAAGAAAGAACAAACCGGGTGCTCTATCTTTTCTTCACCTGCCGCTTCGTCGGCGGGTGATGGCAGCAGCTATTTTCAGCATCTTTTTTCTCTTTACAATCCTTCTGATCTGGAACATGGTTCATCCGTTTATGCCCTTTTCAGATAACCCGCGCGGAAAATGGGATGTTTCTATCCTGCCATTTCGCGATTATTCAGATAAACCAGAGACTGCGCAGTGGCCTGAGTTGATTCAGAGTATGATCGTTAATGAATTGACAGGTGCGGAGGCGTTTAGTGTCGTGGAACCGATGGGCCTCAATAATTACATTTCAAGTTCACTGGGTGGATTGACGACAAGTCGGGATTCTCAGCTGCTGCAACTCATTCGCGACACCGATGCATCAGTGATCATTGATGGTGATATCCGCTGGGAGCGTGATGCTTTCAGTATTCAATCCTACATTCATGATCGAAAAAGTGGGGAAAGACCTATCACAAATCGATTTTATTTCTCCCGGCCGGATGAGCTCTCACAGCAGACAAAAAATTTGGTGAATGAAATTTATAATTATTTGCAGGTTAAAGTAGTACCGCCCA
>JAFGSU010000295.1 GCA_016934435.1 Candidatus Zhuqueibacterota bacterium
AACGTAACGCGGATGAGGTTGCCGGCATGGTCATTGCGGGCGCGATATTGTTTATTGCCATGCTGGTCCTGTGCAGCGGCGCTGAACAAAAAGCCGAACAGGACGAGTAGAAGGGTAAATCGATGATTCATAGTCAGCACTCCTTATGGCTCAAAGGGTCAGGATGAATGAAAACTTGTTTTGCCGGTCGAGGACGCCATAGTCGATATTAGCATAGTCGAAAGATAAGGCATAGCCCATAACTTTTACATGCAAACCGATGCCCGCTGTGAGGCCGCCCTGTCGGTCCTCGAGAAACAATTGCCGGTAACCGGCGCGAAAAGCCAGCAAATTCTTGAAGCAGTATTCACCACCGACGTTGAGGTATTCTTTATTGTCGCTGGGATGAACGGCATCCACCGCGACGATGAGATCATGGCCGTTGAGATTAAAAAAGTCGCGGGTAAAATTGGCGGATATGCCGACGCGAAACAGAATGGGCATGGGAAAGGCATCCGTATCCAGGTTGGCGTTGATATTGGCATTATTGCCGTCGCTGAGCACGTCTATATCGTGCTGCACTAACATGTCGCGGCCGTTCATGCGCATGTCGGAGCCGAAATTGCTGATGGACATGCCGATGCGCAAATTTTTAAAAAAGGTGCGGTACATAACGCCGATATCGGCGGCCACGCCGCTGGCAGTGCTGTGCCAGATGGTTTCCTTGACGAACTTGGCCGTCCCGCCGATGGCAAACCGGTCGGTGAGGGCGCGGCCAAAACTGATGCCGGCGGCAAAAGAGCCGGCGCGAACCATCTCGCCGGTGCCCTCAGGCATGGTGATGGTTGTGCGCTCGATGTCGGGCATGCCCAGATAGGAAAAGAAAAATCCGAATGTGCCGACGTTGCGCATCGGCAGGGCGATGCCGGCATATTCATAACTCATATCGACGATATAATCAAAATGATTGATCAGAATCTGGGTTCTAGAGATGCTCGCCAGACCGGCGGGATTCCAGAACAACGCGGTGACGTCCTCGGCCTGGGTCGCCAGCGCCTCGCCCATACCCAGGGCCCGGCCGCCGACGCCGATTTTAAGAAAGGCCGCCGCCGAGGTGCCGACGCCGCTGACGGTCTGCGCCCAACCCGTAGCAGTAAAAAAAGCGAGGCCCAGCATCAAAACAATCGCTTGCGACCAGGCGCGACTGCTGCGGCCGTTTATAAACAGGTTTTTTCTCTCATTCATATTTGCCTCAAAATGATTCGTTCATGCGTTCAACAAACCACCCGGATGTGCACTCTCTATCTTGAATATCCGGATACGTTAGCTATTTCTGTTATCCCTGCAGCCAGAAGAACAGGTCTCTATCTGCTTAACCGAAATCCGAACTGGATAAAACGCGGCGGCGCGAAATTGCCCGGCCGGGTGAAATACTCATCGACATCGGAAATTTCAATATCCGGCGTGCCCGGACGATCCTTCTGGTTGATGCCCTGCAAGGTATAATCCGACTGGCCGGTATCGGAATAAACGTTCACCGCATTGCGAATATCAAAGACGTTGGTGATGTTGCAAAAAACCTGAAACCGATATTTGCCGATGTTGATGTCGCGACCGAGGCGCAGATCAACGTTGTAGTTCATGGGCCTGCGCTCGCTGTTTTCGCGCAATCCGACGAACGTGCCGGATCCGGACACTTCGCCGCGCGCAAAAGACGGCGTATACGGCAATCCGGAACTCATGGTGGCGACGATGGAACCGCTCCAGCCGCGGTCGGCATAGTTCAACACCGCATTCAATGCCTGGCGCTGATCCCAGTTGAGATTGATCATCTGGATGCGCGGCGCCCGCTTAGCATTGGCATCGTTATAGGCATCCTGTGGATCCGAAGACGTGCCCTTGGCGGTCATGTAGGTATAATCGAGATTCAGGGCCAGTTTATTCACACGGTATCCGGCCGACAATGTCAGCCCCTTGGCTGCCGCATGATCTTTGTTAACGTACTTGTAGTAGGTCATCCCCTTATAGGTGTCGATGGGATAGCCGGTGCCCACCCAGTCGCGGATGTCGCGGTAAAAACCGGTGACGTGCATGTACAATGCCGGCGTTAGCTGCTGCTGCAAACCGATCTCATACATGATCGTGCGCTCAGCATCCAGATCGGCATTGCCGACCAGATTCTGCGCCCCGGCGCCCTCGATCCAGAAATTGGGATTATCGTAGAGAAAGCGAAATTCCGGATTCTGAAAAAACCAGCCATAGGAAAAGTGAATCACGCCCTGATCGGTGATGGGAAAAGAGAGCCCGAACCGCGGGCTGAGCTGCGATTTGGTTTTCGCTTTTTTATACCAGAACGGCTCCCGCTCCGCCACAGTGTATTCGACCAATTCGCTGTCCGGCGTGGTGGACGTATAGTTCTTGTAAATGTTCTCGAACTTGAACGGCGCATAGATTTGCGGGTCCATGGGATCGGCGAGCACCCGGCCGTCGGGATCGAAATAGTCGTAGCGCAAGCCGATATTGATGATCAGTTCGTTGAACTCGATCTTGTCCTGAATATAGGCGGCAAATTCCATGGGGTTGGCGCCGTATTTGATATGAAAAGGAGACGTAACCTCCGGGACAATCGGCCGGAAGGTGACATCCGAGAACTGCAGCGCGTACCAGTCGTTGGCCAGATCGTGCATGGTCAGCGACGCCCCTGTCTTAATGAGGTGGCGTTTTGTGATCTGGCTGGTGAGGTCGGCTTTGAATAAATTATATTTGACGTCCGAGCGCCCGATATCGTCGGTATTGCCGTAATAGTTGAAATCGTTCACCCTGGAGGTGACGGAAATGTCGTCTCCCTCCTGCTTTCCATAAACGTATTGTTCGATCTTGGCCGTCTCCCACGGCATGTAGCGATAGTCATAGGGATTTTCATACAAAAAGTTTTTATGGCGCTTATTATAATGACTGGCCTTGACGTCGAGGAAGGTGCGCGTCGACATGACATATTTCAATGAAAAGATATGCGTTTGACTGGTTGTGTAATAATACCTGCCGCCGTCCGGCACGTACTTCATATTATAGCCCACACCATAACTCTCGTCGTCGTTGTAGTAAATGCCATAGGAAAGCTTGAGGGCATTGCTGACATCAAAATTCAGTTTTGATTGCGTGGAGTAGCCTTTATACCAGCTCAGCGGTACCAGGGCATTATCGGGCTCAGCAAAAGAATGCAGAGTATCGCTGACCGGCGACTGATAGCCCCAGGGCATGAAATACCGTTTGCCGTGGGTGTAGCCGGGTGAATCCTGATAGCGTCCGGAGATAAAATAGGTCAGCCGTTTTTTAGTGAACGGCACCGGACCGGAGATGTTCAGCTGCAGATCGCTGTTACTCAAGGGATCATATTTATTCAGATAGGATTCTTTGGTCAGCCACGGTTTACTCGCCTGTGCATCGGGGGAAAAGGGATTCACTTCGCCAAAATCATACAGCAACCAGCGGCCGCCGCGCGACAGGGAGCGCGCCGCCGCATTGGCCCATTCCGGATTGCTCATGACGTAATAGGTATCGTCGTCGAACGAGAGATAGTCGCCCATATAGCCGGTGAGATTGAAGTGAAATTGTTCGCTGCCGCCTTTGGTGACGATGTTGACCACGCCGGAGAGCGCCTGGCCGTATTCGGCGTTGAA
>JAFGSU010000296.1 GCA_016934435.1 Candidatus Zhuqueibacterota bacterium
GGCGACACCACGGCGCGGCAGCGGTTAGATGAGGCGCTGTCGGAGTATAAACGTAGGGTTGCGGGAGTGTGAAAAAGGACGAGGATTGAGATAAGGGAGATCAGTGGCGGAGTTTGGAGACCAGGGATCAGAGGGCATGGATCTAAATTCAAGCCTGCAACCTGTAACTTGGCTCTTGCAACAATCCCAGCAGTTTATTTTTTTACAAAAAACGGCCCCGCAGTATAAAAACTCCAGGGCCGTTTTCAACTCATCAAACGATCAGCCTTTGGTCACTCTTTCGAGTCGTTTCATGATCGCAAAAATGAATCCCGCCGACAGCAGGCAGCAGATGATAAAGATACCCCACAGCTGCCACAGGTCGAGTCTTCCCCAGAAAAAACTGCCGACCATCAAGAGCTTGTTGCCCACGGCCGTGGCCAGCAGCCATCCGCCCTGCATCAATCCCTGGAACCGCACCGGCGCCACTTTGGATACGAACGACAGGCCCATCGGACTGAGGAACAACTCGGCTATGGTGATGATGAGATAGCTGTTGATCAGCCAGTAGGGCGAGACGCGTGACGTATCCGGCACCGGATTATAAGCCTGCCTTCCGAACTCGTCGACGTACTGCAGCATATGCGGCGAGACCAGCTTGATCGAGGCGACCAGGACGATGAGAAAGCCGAACGCTGCGATAATCATGCCGATGCCGATCTTTTTAGGCGTCGAAGGCTCCATGTTGCGGCGGTTCAGCCAGGAGAAAACCGCCATCACCGGAAAGGTGAGCGCTACAATAAAGAGCGGATTGAACGATTGGAACACTTCCGGCTCGATGGCATTGGACGGCTGGTTCTGTGAGACGAAATAATAAGTCAAATAGCCGAAAACCACCAGCATGGCGCCGCCGATCCATTTACCCGTGGATTTTTTATGCAATAGCAGCAGGAAGAAGCCGGCAATGGCGCCGATAAAAATTAGCATGGAATCCAGGTCGAAAAAGATATTGGTAAATGGGCCGACTTCCTTGACGGTATAATCGCGCGCGAAGAAGGTGAGCGTGAGACCGTTCTGGTGAAAGGACATCCAGAAGAAAATGACCACCATGAACACCAGCAGCAGGGCGACGATGCGAGGCCGCTCCTCTTTGCTGGAAATCTGCACAATCCATGCCACAAATCCGGCGAACAAACCGATGGCAAACGAGATGTCGACATTGCTGGAGATGAGATAGACCAATCCGCCGATCACAACAGCGGCAACCACGGCAAAAATAAACGCCACCGGTGTTTTGGCGACCTGATCCGTTTCCTTTTCTTTTGATTTTTCCTTATTCGGCAAATACCTGTTGAAAAAGATGAACACCAGAGTCGAGAGCACCATCGCACCCGCAGCAACGGCAAAGGCATAATTATAGCCCTTGGCGAAGACGTCGACATACTGCTGTGCAAAGGCGCTCAAATCCGTGACCGCACCGCCGGAGACCCGGTCGGCAAGTACCTGAAAAGCGCCGATATCGCTCAATTCATTGCGCATATAGGCATGGCACATGGCCGGCAGGCTGCCGTCATGCAGCAGACCGTACCGGCCTAAAAACCAGTTGCGCACCGCCGTGGCGGCAAAGGGCGCAAAAAAGGCGCCGACATTGATGCCCATGTAAAAAATCATATACGCCGAATCGCGTACCTGGTTGTACTTTGGATTATCGTACATCTGGCCAACCACCGCCTGCAGGTTGCCCTTGAACAGGCCATTGCCGAATGCGATGGTGAAAAGTCCGATCAACGTGATCGTAAGCGTATTGCCGGGCAGACTCATGACCACGTAACCGGAGAACATGACCAGAAGACCAGCAAGGATGACGAGCTTGTACTTTTTACTCCAATCAGCCAGGCTGCCGCCGACCAACGCCAGCGCGTAAATAGCGAAATAGAACCAGCTGTAATAACTGCCGGCATCCTGTTCACTGAGTCCGTATTTTGCCTGCAGAAACAGCACCAGAATGGCCATCATGGTGTAAAAGCCAAAGCGCTCGCCCATATTGGAAAAAAAAGCGACTAATAATCCTTTGGGGTGTTCTTTCAGCATAGACCTCCTCCGCAATTCGGGTTGTTAAAACTGGATCGGGATTACATTCGTTTTAATCACAGAATCCATTGTATCCCATTTTATATAATTTGGAAAAATAGTCATTTGACAGATCAAAAGCAAGCAAAATTGACGGCTGTGTAAAAAGTGGAAGAAATCAGCGGCCGGCAGAAATCATGATGGATTACAGCCTTAAAAAAAGTAAAAACGACAATGCCCAGGATTGAAAAGATTGGCTTCTATCAATGAATTCTTAAGCGAGGAGACGGCAGCTATAGAAGAGTGCTGTGAACTCACGTTGCAGGATAAAAATGTACTGGGATATCTATTTTTTTCCGTTTATCCGACGAACTCCCTGCAACCTTGCATCCGTATCCCGTCCCCATCACACCTCCTCGTCTTCCCACAGGTATTTTCTCGTCTCCGCCACCAGCACGCCGCTGAGAAACAGAAGGGCAAGAATATTCGGCAAAGCCATCAGTCCGTTGGCGAGATCGGCAAAATCCCAGACAAATTGCAGTGAAAACATGGACCCAAGGAAAACGGCGAAACACCACATGACGCGGTAGGGCAAAACTGCTTTTGCGCCCCTGAGATATTCAATCGATTTTTCACCATAATAGGACCATCCCAGAATCGTGGAGAACACGAATGTCAATAATCCGACCGTGAGAATAATGGGCCCGACATAGGGGATATGACTGAAAGCGGAGCGCGTCAGGATCGCGCCGTTTGCACCGCCCTGCCAGTCGCCGGAATTGATGATCACCAGGCCGGTTATCAGGCAGACCACCACGGTATCCCAAAAGGTACCGGTCGAGGAAACCAGCGCCTGGCGCACCGGATTGCGGGTCTGCGCCGCCGCGGCGACGATGGGGGCGCTGCCCAGGCCCGATTCGTTGGAAAAAAGACCGCGCGCCACACCGAACCGCAGCGCCATCATCATGCCGGCGCCGGCAAATCCGCCCACCGCTGCATGCCCGGTAAAAGCGGATTTTACGATTAATAGCAGACTGGCGGGGATGGTCTCATAATGCATGATCAGGATGATAATACAGCCCAGCACATAGAAAAAAGCCATCAGCGGCACCAGGCGCCCACAGACCGCAGCGATACTTTTTATCCCACCCAATATCACCACGGCCGTTAAAATGGATAATACCAGACCCGTGATCCAGTGGGGCAGGTTGAGCGTATCATAGGCCAGGGTGGAGATGGCATTGGACTGCACCATGCAGCCGATGCCGAAAGCCGCAACCGCAGTAAAAAGCGCAAACGCCATGCCCAGTCCTCTTCTCTGCATACCGATTTCCAGAACGTACATGGGTCCGCCGGCCATGGTGCCGTTGGACGTTTTGATGCGGTATTTGACCGCCAGTAACGCTTCGGAGTATTTGGTCGCAATGCCGAAAACACCGGTCAGCCAGAGCCAGAACACCGCGCCGGGACCGCCCAGAGCAATGGCTGTGGCCACACCGACGATGTTGCCGGTTCCAATGGTGGCGGCCAGGGCGGTAGTCAGGGCGCCGAACTGGCTGACATCCCCTTCGGAATCCTGGTCTTTAGCCAGCGACAATTTAATGCCCTTCCAGATATAGCGTTGTGGAAAGCGCAAACGAATGGTAAGAAAAACATGTGTTCCCAATAACACAATAATCAGCGGCAGTCCCCACAAAAAGCTGTCCAGTTTTGCCACCAACCAGGCGATTGATTCCATTTTTAGTTCTCCGCAAGGTATTTAGATATTATCAAGTTCTGTAGAAATCACATTCATCCGGTAACTGAGTATCCGAATAACCGCATAGAATGCCTGCTTTTTTCTCGGCGTTGCGCAGCAACCGCCACAATTAAGCGGTATTTATTTCCCGGACTCGACACTTTGAGTCATGCCCTGTTCTTTTTTCCATTCCTCCGCCAGTTGGCGAAAGAACGGATCGGCATAGGTAAAAAATTGCTTCCAGGCCGAACAAAAATAATTCAGCCCTTCAGGATGAAAACGTCGTTCTCGCGGACAGCCGCCATAACAGTGATGCAAATAGGGACAGGTAGTGCATTCATCCGGCAAAACAGCCTTGTTTTTACCGAATTTGGTCTGGAGGTCATCGTTCAACAACTCTGTCAGATTATCCTTCAGAACATTACCGAGCCGCCATTGCGGATCGACGTAAAAATCGCAGGAAAACACGTCGCCGTTGTGTTCCACCACCAGGTACTGGCCGCATTCGGGCACCAGGGTACATTCCGGCGCCGGCAGGCCGACATAGGTATAAAAAAGCGAATCGAACCAGCGGATGGAGGTACGCGGCCGGCCATAGCGAAAATCACCGCGCCATAAATCGAACAGCTCGCACAAAAATTGACCGTAGGCATCTGCAGGGACGGAGAACGGCGCCGGTATGGTTGCATCCTCGGCGCCGGGTTCCACGCATGGTATGAATTGCATATAAGTAAGACCGTTCTTTTTGTGGAACTGATAAATCTCGCGGGCAAAGCGGACACTGTAATCGTTGACAACAATCAGGGCATTGACGGCGACGCCGGCCTCGAGCAGGATATCGCGCGCCCGCACGGTGTGCTCCCAGCTATGTTTTCCGGAACGGAACCGGCGATAACGATCATGAATATGCGCCGGCCCATCCAGAGACAATCCGACCAGGAACTGGCTTTCGCGCAGAAAGGCGGCCCAGCTGGCATCGATCAGCAGGCCGTTGGTCTGCAAACCGTTGCCGACGGTGTGTCCCGCTTTGCCGTAGCGCGCCTGAAATTGAACCGCCGTCTCAAAAAACGGCAGTCCCATCAGCGTCGGTTCGCCGCCCTGCCAGCCAAAGTTCACCTGGGATTCTCCGGACTGCATCGTCTGCAGCATGGTTTCGCGCAGAACTTCCCGGCTCATGCGCCTTGGCGCCGATGTCGGGAACAGGGCCGCTTTTTGCAGATAGAAACAATAGATGCAGTTCAAATTACAATCCGGACCGGCCGGTTTGATCAGCAGGGAGTTGAGCGGTTTCATGGATGGGTTCCGGTGTTTACATTAAGACATTTCATTCATTTCTCAGTTCATCAAATCCGACGTCTCACATCATCGCCATGAGAACGTCCTTGATTTCATCATCCGACAGCTCGCGCGGATTTCCCTTCATACTCGAGCCGCGCGAGCCTCGCACCAATTCGGGCAACAGGCTTTTATTCACCTCTTCGGGTTTGAATTCTGCCGGGATGCCGAGATCCGACACTAAAGCATCGATGAATTCTACGGTTTTATCGGCTGCCAGGTTA
>JAFGSU010000297.1 GCA_016934435.1 Candidatus Zhuqueibacterota bacterium
ATTATTCATGATCGCCGCATCGCGAATATTTTTGTGCAAGAGTTTGCAGCGAGATATCACGAGTCGGGAGGATCGGCGGAATTGTATTCAAAAGTAGATGCAGATGCAGAACAGACCGGCATAGCCGCGCCGACGGACTATCAGTTGCTTCAGAACTATCCGAATCCGTTCAATCAAAACACGGTTATCACCTGCTGGGTACCCGATACAAACAACAAGGCGACTATTGATATTTATAATACCAGAGGGGAGCGGCTGGCGCGGCTTCCCATCGCCCGGAATGCAAAAAAGTGGGTCAGAATTTCCTGGGACGGTACGGATGATGGCCACAATAAACTTCCGTCAGGAATTTATTTTGCCAAAACGTCGGGAGGTTCGGTTACAATAAAAATAATCATTGTAAGATAAACGTATACGTTTAATTTGAGGAATTATCTGCCATGAAGAAGATGAGAGCCCTGGTGAAAAGATATCCCAAAGAGGGATTATGGCTGGAGGAGGCGCCGGTGCCGGCGTACGGCAACAATGATCTCCTCATCAAAGTGACGCATACGGCCATTTGCGGCACCGATCTGCACATATACAAGTGGGATGAATGGTCGCAGCGCACCATCAAGGTGCCGCAAATTATTGGCCACGAATTTGTCGGCATTGTTGAAGCCAAAGGTCAGAACGTCGTAGGGTATGAGATCGGCGAACGCGTTTCCGGAGAAGGGCATATTGTTTGCGGCGTCTGCCGCAGTTGCCGTGCCGGAAGACGGCATTTATGCACCAATACCATCGGTGTGGGTGTCAATCGCGACGGATGCTTTGCCGACTATCTATGTCTGCCGGCCGGCAATGCCTGGCATGTGGTCGACAGCATCCCATCCGAAATCGCAGCGTTTTTCGATCCATACGGAAATGCCACCCACTGCGTTTTATCGTTCGACGTCGTCGGCGAAGATGTGCTGATCACCGGCGCCGGTCCGATCGGTATCATCGCCACAGCCATATGCCGCCATATCGGGGCGCGACATATTGTTATCACCGATATTAATGACTATCGTCTGAATCTGGCGCGCAAAATGGGCGCTACCCTGGCCATTAATGTCAATAAAACATCCATCACGGAGGCGATGGAGGAGTTGAATATGATCGGGTTCGACATTGGTCTTGAAATGTCGGGCAATGCCCAGGCATTTGAAGATATGCTCGAAAATATGTACCATGGCGGTCGCATTGCCCTGTTGGGTATACTGCCGAACACGGCGCAAATCAATTGGGATCAGGTCATCTTTAAAGGCCTGCATATCAAGGGTATTTATGGGCGTGAGATATTCGAGACATGGTATAAGATGCAGACCATGCTGCAGAGTGGTCTGAACATCGAACCCGTTCTGACCCATCGTCTTAAATTCGAAGACTTTCAATCGGGATTTGATGCGATGATATCGGGTAATTGCGGCAAGGTAGTACTCGAATTATAAGAATATCCAGGCACGACCACAGGCAGCGCATTGGGCTCGGGACGTTTTGAAGTATGATCTCCGGTCTCCGGCCACTGCGCGGAACGATCGGCAAAACGTCTGAGCGCAGCATGCGGAATGGTCGGAGCCGGCGAAAAAAGGAGGATGCATGTACGGAGCCATTAAAGGGGATTTGGTCAAACAGTTGCAGGAAATTCGCGACAACGGACTCTATAAAGACGAACGGGTCATCAGCAGCCCGCAGGGCGCAGTCATCACGGTAACAGACGGTAAGCAGGTCCTGAATTTTTGCGCCAATAATTATTTGGGACTGGCGAATCATCCCCGGGTTGTAGAAGCCGCGCATCAAACGCTGGACCGCTGGGGATACGGCCTGTCATCCGTTCGTTTCATCTGTGGTACCCTTAAAATCCATAAAGAATTGGAGAGAAAAGTATCCGAGTTTCTCGGCATGGATGATACGCTTTTATACGCCGCCTGTTTTGATGCCAATGGCGGCGTCTTTGAACCATTTATGAATCAGGAGAGCGCCATTATCACCGATGCCCTCAATCACGCCTCGCTCATCGACGGCATTCGGCTGGCCAAAGCGCAGCGATTTATATATCAGCATGCGGATATGCACGATCTTGAAGCAAAGCTCAAGGAAGCAGCATCGGCACGATATCGTCTCGTCGTCACCGACGGCGTCTTTTCCATGGACGGAGATGTGGCCAAGTTGAACGATATTTGCGCCCTATCTGAAAAATACGATGCCCTGGTGCTGGTCGACGATAGCCATGCCACCGGTTTTATCGGTAAAACCGGACGCGGCACGCCGGAGCATTGCGGTGTTATGGGGCGCATTGATCTGATTACCACAACCTTTGGAAAAGCGCTCGGCGGCGCCATGGGTGGCTGTGTGTCCGGCCGCAGGGAGATGATAGAATTCTTGCGACAAAAGAGTCGACCGTATCTGTTCTCCAACACCCTTGCGCCCGCAGTGGTGGGCGCCACCAGCGCCGTACTCGATATGCTGTCCGAAACAACACATCTGCGCGACAAATTGGAAAAAAATACTCAGTACTTTCGCGAAAAAATGACGGCAGCAGGGTTCGACATCAAACCTGGCGTGCATCCCATCGTCCCCATCATGCTTTACGAGGAAAAACTGGCGCATACCATGGCCGATGAGCTGCTGAAAGAAGGCATTTACGTCATCGGATTCAGTTACCCGGTGGTGCCCAAAGGCCTGGCCCGCATTCGAGTGCAGATATCCGCTGCTCACGATGCCGAGCATCTCGATAAATCCATTTCAGCATTTACTCGAGTCGGTAAAAAACTGCAAATATTAAACTAATGCCAAATCAAGGGCGTACGTCAAGACCAGAAAAGACTGCAAAGACTTTCAGGTTCTGGAATACTAAACGGAAATAATATAAATTAAAATGCACATACAGCGCAGAAACTCCCGTCGCGTTTTTGCCGGTTCGATTGCCATCGGTGGCGATGCGCCCATCCCGGTGCAGAGTATGACCAGCACCAGGACCGAGGATGTAGCAGCAACCATGGTGCAAATCGATCGTTTGGCGCAGGCCGGATGTCAGATCATCCGCGTGGCGGTACCGCATCGTACGAGCGTGCCCGCATTTGCTGAAATCAAAAAGCAATGTCCGTTGCCGCTGGTGGCGGATATTCATTTCGACTATCGGCTGGCCCTTGCTGCCATGGATGCGGGCGCCGATAAAATCCGTATCAATCCGGGCAATATTGGCGGACGCGAAAAGGTACAGCAGGTGGTAAAAAAAGCGGTTGATTATAAAATTCCCATCCGCATCGGTGTGAACTCTGGTTCAGTGGAAAAAGACATTTTGCAGCAGGAGGGAGGCCCAACCGTGCAGGCTTTGGTGCGCAGCGCCATGCGCCACGTGGATTTGTGCCGCGAGTTTGGCGCCGAGGACCTGGTCCTGTCGTTGAAATCATCCAGCGTGCTGCAAACCATTCAGGCTTATGAAATGATTGCAACCATGACAGATTTGCCATTGCACATCGGCGTCACGGAAGCAGGAACTGTACGAGCGGGGACCATTAAATCGGCTGTGGCTATGGGGATTCTGCTGCATCACGGCATCGGCGATACATTGCGTGTATCGCTCACCGGCGATCCGGTTGAGGAAGTAACGGCCGGATTGCAGATTCTAAAAAGTCTCAATCTGATCAAGCAGGGCATCAACCTTATTTCGTGTCCGACCTGTGGCCGCACAGAAATTGATCTCGTCGCCATTGCCAATGAAGTCGAAAACCGATTAGCCGGTATCGACAAATCTTTGACCGTGGCTGTGATGGGCTGCGTGGTGAATGGACCGGGAGAAGCAAAAGAGGCGGATATCGGCGTCGCCTGCGGCAAGAACAGCGGTATTTTATTCAAAAAGGGAAAAATCATTCGCAAATTAGCCGCCGATGAAATTGTCCCGACACTTGTAACCGAAGTACAAAATTGGCAAGAAGGGTAATATCATGCCAAATAATAGTAATCAAGAAAAAAAAATCCACCGAATCCGATCCGCTACCCAGCAATCGGATGTTATTATGATTTTAGGCGGAGCGGGTCTGGTAGGACTGCAGATTTGCAGACAGATTGCCCGCGACCTGTCGCCCAAACTGATTGTCATTGTTGCATTATACCAAAAAGAGATACGCGAAGCGTTGAAAGCGCTGCGAAAAGAGTTCCCCCGTGTGACTTTTGACGGCGCCTGGGGTGATATTTTCCTACGCCGCCAATTGCATGAGAAAACTCGAACCGAGATTCTCAAAAATCCGGCGCGGGTCGAGGAACTATTCGATGACACGTTTGAAGATAAAAAAAAGGCGTTTAAAGTATCCTGGCTGGTTAATCTGGTTTCGAAATTCAAGCCTCATATTATTATTGATGCCATTAATACAGCCACAGCCATCAGTTATCAGGATGTATATGTCAGTTCCATCGAAATCGAGCGCGCTCTACGCGCAAAAACCGGGAAGAAGAAAAAAAACAATGAAATCACCATTGACCAATCATTGCAGGCTAAAATCGCTGTTTTGCTTTCCAATCAATCGATCCCGCAACTCATTCGCCATGTACAGCTTTTAAATGACGCTATGGTCAAGGTTGGCACCCGCATGTATCTGAAAATTGGCACCACCGGCACCGGAGGAATGGGACTCAATATACCTTACACACACAGCGAGGATAAGCCCAGCGCCAAACTGATGTCAAAGACGGCCGTTGCATTCGCCCATACCGGATTGCTTTTTCTCATGGCACGAACGCCCGGTTCGCCCATCGTAAAGGAAATCAAACCCGCTGCATTGATCGGTTACCGAAAAATCGAGTTTCGCCCTATCCGGTTTCACGACAAATCCGTGGAACTTTATCATGCCAAAAAGGTAAAAATTCAAGACCGGCTAAATTTGCATCCGGATGTAGGATACCCGCGGCTCGGGGAACTGGCCATGGTCGGTGTGGATACCGGCGAAAATGGTTTTTTTACTCGAGGCGAATTTGAAACCATAACAACCATGTATCAGATGGAATTTGTCACGCCCGAAGAGATCGCCCAGATGGTTGTTCTGGAGATAATGGGAATGAATACCGGACGGGATGTCATTGCCGCCATTGACGCCGCCGTAATGGACCCGAGTTATCGAGCCGGCATTTTACGAGCGCCTGTACTGGAGGAAATGCGCCGCCTGGAGGTAAAAAACAATACTCCGAGCGTGGCGCTGGGGCAACTCGGGCCACCCGAATTATCAAAGCTGTTGTACGAAGCCTATCTCTTAAAAACAAAATATCATACACTGGAGAATGTCGTTCGGGCGGATGCAGCAGAATTATGCAAAGGGATTGAAACCTATATTTTGCACAATTCATTGAGGCATACGATCGTTTCCATCGGATTGGCGATCTTATTGAGCGATGGTCAGACCATCCTGCGCGGTCCGCATCTGAATATTCCGGAATACCGGGGGGATTACGAACTCGCCGTTTCTAAACTATCACTGGATAAATGGGCACGGAAAGGTTGGGTCGATTTGCGCGTGGAGAACATGAAACTCTGGCAGGATCGGTTTCGTAAGATGCGTAATTCACGGCAAAATTTCTATAAATTGGGCTCAGCCGCACTGGGACGCAACAGCTATCTGTCCGATACTATCGAGATAGGCGAAGTAGTGGGATGGATTTTTAATAACGATCCGGAAATAGCGGGATTCCGCATCAAATCGCTATAATTCGATTTTAAGGAGCAAACAAATCTCATCACCAGGAAGGGAAGCCAGATGAATAGAGTTATCAAAATCATTTTCCTGAGCCAGCTCTTATTAGCATGCACGGCCTGGCCGCAGGTTAAAGCCGCAAAAAAGTATGTCGCTGAAAATGATGTCCGCTTGTTGGCCCATGCGATCGGTAAGCCTATCGCAGCGCTGGCAAAAGGCACCGAATGCACCGTCGTGCGTGAACAGGGTGAGATGATTCAGGTGCAAATAACGGGGTGGATCTCCCGGTCATCTTTACTGGAGACGGCACCCCTGCGCGCCTTGCATATATTGGTGGATAGTCGGGAAGAGGCAGATGCTATCTATGCACAACTGCGAGCGGGCAAGTCTTTTGAAGAGCTGGCACGGGCGCACTCCAAATCACCGACAGCCGAACGCGGAGGGGATATCGGCTACTTTGAAAAGGGGGATTTTGATGTAAAAATTGAGACGGTTATTATTTCATTAAAAAACAATGAAATAAGTCCGATAGTGGAATTCGGAGGTAAATACAATATTTTTAAGAGAATTGAATAGTGTTATGAATCACGGCGGGAGTGGATTGAGCGCATTGCATAATTCGGATGAAATTATCTACCCGGTGCAGGTATGACCGATTGGGAGCGTACCTGGAAGCGAGAAAAAATTCTCCTGGCCGTTCCCGTTTATAATGAAGAGCGAGCTTTGGCCGAAGTTTTGAGCGCTCTTTGCCATATGGTGCCAAGGCAAAATATCCTTCTCGTCAATGACGGATCAACCGATCAAAGCCAGAATATTATTAATGCCCATCAGTTACAATATATAAAAAATGATGTAAACTGCGGTAAGGGATCAGCCCTGTTACAGGCTGTTCGATTCGCCAGGGCAAATCGGTTTCGCTGGCTTATCACGATGGATGGGGATGGGCAGCATGATCCCGGTCATTTGAAGGATTTCGTTAAAGCCATACAACGAAATTCCGCCGATTTGATCATCGGCGTTCGGCAACAAAAGAAGCGAAGCATGCCGCGACTGCGTCAGATGAGCAACGGCATCTCATCCGTTTTAATCTCCCTATTGATCGGTCGAAATCGAATCCATGACACCCAATGTGGCTATCGAGCTGTGCGGCTGGCGCGCATAAACATCCCGGATTATCGCGAAACCGGATTTCAATTTGAATCCGAGTTGTTGTTGCGACTGGGCCGGTCCATTACGATCATACAAGTTCCAATTGCTACGCATTATGGTAGTGAGCGAAGCAAGATTAGAAATTGGGCCGATAGTTTTAAATTCATCCGTTTGCTGTTACGATATATTTGGTTATACAGTTGATTTTTCTCTTGTATTAAATAAAAATATTTAGTATAATTAACCGTGATAAAATCGGGGCGTAGCGCAGTCCGGCTAGCGCGCCTGGTTCGGGACCAGGAGGTCGGTGGTTCAAATCCACTCGCCCCGACATCTCGTTCGCCAATTCGGTGAATCAAGCGAATGCAATCTGAAGGTTGGCCAGCTTCTCGAACTTGAGCAAGCTGGCTTTTTTGTAAAACTGAACAAAATCAATATTTTCACACCGGTTTTTAGTCGTTTTATTTGCGTTTGCAGGAAAAAACAGTAATAAAAGTGAGTGAAGCCATGATACCCGAATACAAAGCTGCTGAAATCGAAAAAAAATGGCAAAAAAAGTGGGAGACGACAAAACTCTACAGGTGTAATCTCCAGGACCTGGAAAGGAAATTATACTGCCTGGTGATGTTCATTTATCCGTCCGGTGACAAGCTTCACATCGGGCATTGGTATAATTACGCTCCAACCGATACATGGGCGCGTTTTAAGCGTATGCAGGGTTTTAACGTCTTTGAACCCATGGGGTATGATGCTTTTGGACTGCCGGCGGAAAATTATGCCATAAAAATGGGCGTGCATCCGGCAGAAAGTACTGAAAAAAACATCAATGTCATCCGTGAGCAATTGAAAGCCATGGGCGCCATGTACGATTGGGATCATGAGATCAATACCAGTCGGCCGGAATATTATCAATGGACGCAATGGCTGTTTCTGCAACTCTACAAAAACGGCCTGGCTTATCGGAAAAAAGCCGCTGCTAATTGGTGCCCAACCTGCCAGACGGTGCTCGCCAACGAACAGGTGGTAGATGGTTATTGCGAACGCTGCGAGAGTGAGGTGCTCACCAGAGACCTGGAACAGTGGTTTTTCAGAATCACCCGCTATGCTGAACAGCTGTTGGACGGACACAATCAAATACAATGGCCGGAAAAAACCATCTCCATGCAGAAGAACTGGATCGGCAAAAGCATCGGCGCTACCATCGATTTTAAAGTGGTGGATCATGAAGACCTTATTCAGGTTTTCACAACCCGGCCGGATACGCTATTCGGCGTGACCTATATGGTGCTTGCTCCTGAACATCCGCTGGTTGAAAAACTAACCCGGCCGGAAAAAAGGGCGGAGGTTGACGCCTATATTTTGCAGGCGCGGAAACTGCGTGAAATAGACCGCACATCAACGGAGAAAGAAAAAACCGGCGTGTTTATAGGCAGCTATTGTGTCAATCCGGTTAATAAAGAGCAGGTACCCATCTGGATTGCCGATTATGTGCTCGTAACCTACGGCACGGGTGCGGTCATGGCTGTTCCGGCTCACGATCAGCGTGATTTTGAATTTGCGCAAAAATATCATCTGCCCATTCGTAAAGTCATTTCCCCCAATGGGGAAAAGTCAGAAGATGACCTGACACAGGCTTTCGAAGAGACCGGCGTTATGATCGATTCCGGCCAATTTTCCGGCATGGAATCCACCAAAGGTATCGATGCCGTGGTTGATTATTTGTGGGAAAACGGCTGTGGCGATCGCAGGGTGAATTATAAGTTAAGAGACTGGTTAATCTCACGGCAACGATACTGGGGCGCGCCGATCCCGATCATTTATTGTGAGGGCTGTGGTGAAGTGCCGGTTCCTGAATCGGATTTACCGGTTTTACTCCCTGAAAACGTTGAATTTAAAGGTAAAGGCATTTCTCCGCTGGCTACATCGCCCGATTTTGTCGATGTGCCGTGTCCCAAATGCGGCAAACCGGCTCGGCGAGAAATAGATACCATGGATACGTTTGTCTGTTCTTCATGGTATTTTCTGCGATTTTTAACGCCCAAAATTAAAGATCGCGCCTTTGATACCAGTATTTGCGATGCCTGGCTTCCGGTGGATCAATATGTCGGCGGAGCGGAACATGCCGTGATGCATTTGCTGTATGCGCGCTTTTTTGTCAAAGCTCTGCGGGATTTCGGTTTGATCCATTTTGATGAGCCGTTTCAGCGATTGGTGCATCAGGGCACCATCACCAATAAAGGCGCCAAAATGTCCAAATCACGCGGAAATGTCGTCAATCCGGATGCTTTTATTGAGAAATATGGGGCTGATACTTTTCGCATGTACATGATGTTTATGGGCGCCTATGAAGAAGGCGGCGATTGGAGCGACGAAGGCATCGTCGGTATCTATCGATTTCTACGGCGGATATGGCGAATAGTTCTGCAAATACACGAAAGCAAACCATGTGGCGCTGAAGGGACACGATATAAAAAAGTGGTGCAGCAGATGCATTACGCCATCAAGAATTGCACCGGTGATCTTGAGCGATTTCACTTTAATACATCTATAAGCAGAATTATGGAGCTTGTCAACGAAATATCTCTATATATTCAAAATGTACCTGCCAATGAGCAGAATCGCAACTTGAACGAAGAGTTGATACCGAATTTATTGCGTTTGATTGCACCATTTGCGCCGCATTTTGCCGAAGAGTTATGGGAGAGGATTGGAAAAACCTACAGCATTTTCGATCAGAAATGGCCTGAACACGATGAAAGTCAGCTTATAAAAGAAACCACGAGCATGGGAATACAGATAAACGGAAAAATACGCGGTCAGATCGAAGTGGCTGTGGATGTAAATGATGCTGATATTATCAAAATGGCAATGGATGACGAAAAAATTAAGCAATATATTAAAGGTAAGACGATACAAAAAGCCCTGGTTGTCAAAAACAAGCTTGTGAGCCTGGTTATAAAGGATATGCCATAGATGTGAGAGAGGAGAGGGGGACCATTGTATGCAAAAATTAGCCGGAGACATCCGGCTAATA
>JAFGSU010000298.1 GCA_016934435.1 Candidatus Zhuqueibacterota bacterium
ACAGCCGGGAATGAAATCGATCTCTTTATAGTCAAAAACAGTTTGCAGAGAACGATACAGATTTTGCTGGAAGCGATCGCGACTGATCGAAAAAGTTTGGACCGCCTCCTCCCTGTTCAATGCCCTTGCGATGCGCACCGCATCCTTGTAACCCAAAAGAGTAAAAAAGTTATCCCAGTAGGAGTGCATGGGCTTTGCCGAGTAGCCTTCATGGCTAATCGATTCTGGAACCAGGCCATACAATGATCGCAAAGAATCATCACCCATGCGATAATAATCGCTGCTGCGCTGCGCCACCAGTGCATCCAGATATGCCACCGCTCTCCGAACGTTATCAAAATGGCTTTGCAGGAAAGCGACATCGCCGGTGAACAGGTAGTATTGCCAGATAGCGAAAATAAACTGACCGTTGCTGTCGTGTTCCGGAACCGGATCGGGTCCGCGTCGATCCACCACACAGGGCACTTTGCCGTCGGGGAAAAGGTATCCGGCATACCAATCCAGAAAGGCTCGGGCTTGTTCCTGCAGCCCGAATCGTAACAGCGCAGCGGACGTGAGCGAGCCATCCCGGATCCAGGAGCGCTCATAAGATCGAGAGCCGGGCTGGATGCCGACACCGTCTCGATTGATGAGGATATATGATAGATTGCTGCGCAGGGTATGGATCAATTTTTCTGCCTCCGGCGGCACCTGGAACTGAACCGCCCCTACCTTTTCTCGCCAGAAACGGCAGATTCGATCCATCTCCATAGTCACGGCATCCGGCCCGGAAAATGCCACCTCCGGCTCAGAATCATAAAACGGTATCACCAGATCGATGGTTTTTTCGCTCAGGGCGGCTAGTGCCAACGACCATTGCATGGCGGCCGATGCAAACCCCATCGAATCCGTCACGGTCGAGCGCTCCGGAATCCGACCGGTTTTCACGTAATGGATAATATCCCCCTCCTCAAACGAGACGGTGGCGAACTGATCCGGCGGCTGCAGGCTGAATATCCTTTTATGGTCATTCACCCGAATCGTATCTCGCTGCCAGGATATGGAATGAATGGGGGCGATGCCGCCCGGCCAATTTAGAAATTGCCAGGGCGGATTCACCTGAAAGGGACGAATGGTCAGAAAAAACCTGGCGTCCATTCGACTATTCGTACGATTGCGTATGGCATAACGAAGCCAGAGATGGGCATGATTCCTGCGTCCGCTTGCAAAGGCTGTGACGGCGAGCTCAAATTTCGCATTCGTCCATCGCACCGTCGGTATTGGCAGGTAATCCTCGGCCAATTGCTGCCGGCGATCCACATCAGCCCAGGTATAGAGCGTATCGCCAATCATCAAAAAGGGCTCGAGGGAAAAACAGCTCTTGTCCACTTCCACACTTCCGTCCTCACTGATGAGCGCTTCTTTATCATCGTCCGGAGCGCCGACAACGGTCCAGTAGACCTGTTCATCCAGCAGGTAGCGGGGATACATGCCTCGCTGCGCATCACCGGCTATGCTGCGGTAGAGCGCCTCGGCCGACTCGGAGAAAGCTACATCCTTGACTTTGATTTCGCGAATTCCATAGCCCCGGCCGCGACTGCTTTTTTGCAAATTCAGGCGCAGGTAGCGCGATTCCTGCTCCCTGAGCGGTATGTACGCCCGATGATGAGTGCCCGCACCGACGGCATAGACTTTGTCCCACTCTCGCCCATCCACAGATGACCAGAGCACATATCGCCGGGCAAAATCGTCCGTATCCCAATCAATAATCAGGCCGCCGAATTCACACAAACAACCGAAATCAAATTGTATCTGCTGCTCTTCGGAGCGTGGATCGCTGAACCAGGCGGTAGCCAATGTTTGATCCATCATGGCGGTGACGGGATGATCCGGCGATCGCTGTGAGGATGCCATGAGGGTTGGTAGGGGCAACACGGCCGGAACCGGGTCCAGTTCCTGAAGGATTAATTCATCGAGATAGACCGTGCCCTTGCCGCCGCTGCTGGATGCGATGATGAATTCGATCCTGTCGAAGGTTTTCAATTCTCTATCCTGCGTGGGGCCCCAGGCGAAGCTGATGTGACGTTTTTTAATGGTCTCCTTCCGCCAGCGAGCGGGAAAAGCGTAATTGCGCTGGTTGCGCCACCAGACGTTTTCGCCCCGGGCGTCGGTCAATTTGAATTCAAAGTTGTTGACCGCGGCATCGCCACGTATGAAGAATTGAAATTGATAATTCTCCGGCAGGATAGTTGGAAATCGCTTTTGAATACCGCCATAGCCGGCGCCGGTTTGAAAATCAAAATCGATGCGTATGCAGTTACAAGCATAGCCGTGTTCGACGGAGGTCGTGATCCTGACGCCATCGGATGCGATGATTTGCCAGCCGCTAATGGTGGCGAAATCGTCCAGGAGTCTCGTCTGGCTGCCGACCGGACCATACCCGATCAAGCAAACAAGACTGAGCAGTATGGCGCCGTACAGGTATTGTCTTTTGTGCATAAGCGATAATCCGAAAATTTAAGTAGCGCCACTACTCAGAATCCAACCATCCGCCATTGAATCCGGCGCGGTGCAAGCCTCTTCGAATATGGGGATTTTTCTTCATGGTCTCCCACACCAATCCGCTGCGAAAATTTTCCAGCATGATGACCATGGGGCCCTGGTCGATGCCAATGTAGTCGTGATCGAACCAGCCCTCAGGACCGGTTTTCTCGGTGTTGTAGGTTCTGTTGAAGGCATCGATAAAGCCATATTTCTTCCAGACCTTGTCGCCATATTTAGTGCGGATCGCTTTCAGAGTCGGAATACAGATTTCCGGCGCAAATGCCACCGAGCTACCGGCGGCATAAGGCGCAATGGTGCCGTCGTCTTCGACGAAATCGGAAGCGCAGCCGCGCGCGCGATAACTCCAGAATTGACGCCGCAGGCCATCGACGACAAAAACCGTATCCCCGGGGCCATCGCAGGCGCTCAGACCCCAGACCTCGGCGCTGTAATCGCGCCATGCCATCGGATTATCGCGCCCATATTCGCGCTGCGCATAGGTTGCGCGACGGGAATTCTCAAAATAATCGATGCCCTTCTCGCGCATATAGTCATCCTGGATGCCGCGGAAATCGATCCAGCAGTGTGAAAATTGATGCCCGAACAACGGCGGAAAATTAACGTATTCGTACCCGTAATGCTTGCCCCACACATAGGGCCTGGTCCAGACATCCCAGACCGATTCTGGGAGCGGATGCACCGGCGAGCCGATGGCGAGAATATAAAGAATCATCGCCTCGTCGTAGCCGTCCCAGATATGCGGGCCAAACCCCCTTTCCGGCCGCCAGGATGTGACCAGTCCGGCGCGATGATTCATAAACCAGGGCCAATCGACGCGAAAATAGAGCGAGTCCGCCATGGCGCGCAGCTCTATTTCTTCCCCCTCCTCCCGATCGAAATAGGATTGGCAAAAAAGTACGCCGGCCAATAACAGCGCCGTGTCGATGGTCGAGAGTTCGCATTTCCATTCTCGTTCGCCGCCGGGAATTTTGAGAAAATGATAAAAGAATCCTTTATAGCCGCCGACGCCTTCGGCCTGTGGCCCCTGTGGCAGGCCGAGAAAAAATCTCATCGTCAATGATGCACGGCGCTCTGCTTCCGCGCGAGATATGATCCGACGCTCGGCGGCAATAGGGTAAGCCGTCAGCGCAAATCCCACTGCGGCAATACTGCTGGGAGAGGGAGATGGATAGCGATCCGGCGCCAGACCGGTCTCAGGATGCATGGTATCGACGAAATACTGCAGGGTGCGCAGCTGCAGGGTATCGAGGAAAGTATCCCAATGAGTGGTTTCCTCGGCGGGAGGTGTACGACTGCCGCCGTCTCCCGAACACCCATACATGTACACCAGGGACAAAAGAAAAATCATTCTCATAAAGGCTCTCATGATTGAATAGATGTTGCGGACTGTCTCTGCCAATAGAGGCCTTTGCGGTCGGATAAACTCGCAACTGTTCAAATTAGGCGCCTTTCGGTTTGGTATTAACCGCATCAAACTGTTCATGTAATCCCGGGTGTCTCGCTTTTTGCGATCCCGGGTGTTGCACATCTATTTGATTTTATCGGCACAGGCTCACCGCCGTCGCAGTCGGATTGTGAAACGCGGACAGGAATGTTCGCGGTCCGTATATGCTTATTTTAACAGGGTTATCTTTCGGATGTTCCGGCCCGATTCCGTCTTCAGGACGCAGAGCAAAACGCCGCCGGTCAATTTACCGCCGTCGAATCGTACCCTGTAATGTCCGGCATTTTGTATCGTATCGACCAGTGTGCTCACTAACCGGCCGCGCACATCATACAACTGCAATTGCACTTTACTGCGAGTGCGGAGCGTATATGAAATAACCGTTTCCGCATTGAATGGATTGGGATAATTTTGATCCAAAGAGAATGCCGCAGGGATTGCGGATTTAGCCGGTTTGACCGCATTAACCGAAGTAAAACCGGCGCGTTGCAAACCGCGCTGGATATCTTCATTCTCCATGAAACGTTCCCAGACGCGCCCGGTGCGATAGTTTTCGATCATGATCACGATCGTCCCCTGGTCGATGCCGATCACATCCGGCCCCCACCAGTTGACCGTCAAATTAAAGGCGTCGCGGAAGCCGTATTGCGTCCAGAGTTGTGATCGGTAGGTATCATACAGATTGCGCAGGAGCGGGATCGAATACTCGGGAGTGAATACGATCGAACCGCCGGCGGCGGTCGGGGCGATGGTGCCGTCATCATTCTGGGCCGGCGGCGCACCGCGCGCTTTGTAGCCGGTGGGGCCATCGCAGGCCGTTATGCCCCACAGGTTTTCCCCATAGCCCTTGAAATGGCCGGGATTGGCGATGCAGTAGGCGCGCTGCGCCAGTGTAGCGCG
>JAFGSU010000299.1 GCA_016934435.1 Candidatus Zhuqueibacterota bacterium
CCCTTGCGCTGTTCCACGCCGATGCGATTGGCGGTGATGGCGAAGACGCCGTTTTCCAGACAGCGCGTCGTCATGGCGCGCTGGCAGTACGGCAGCACCAGATTGGCAGGATGGCAAATAATATCCGCTCCCTGCAGCGCCAGCGAGCGCACGGATTCCGGGAAAATCCAATCGAAACAAATCATCATGCCGATCTTTGCGATACCGATGTCATGTACGGCAAAAGGGTGATCACCGGCATCGAACCATGTTTTTTCCTCATCAAAGAGATGGATTTTGCGATAGGTGGCGATATACCCTTTCGGGCCGATGAGGATGGCGCTGTTGAATATCTTGTCCCCGGATCGTTCAGCCAATCCGGCGACCAAAAAGCACGCTTGATGCCGCGCCAGATCGGCGAGTTGCCGGCATGTCGGTCCGTCAGGAATTTCTTCCGCCATTCGGGCTGTTTCCTCACGGTCGGCGAACAGGTAACCGCTGTTGAATAATTCCGGCAGCACATAGAGCTCGGCCGGATTCGCCTTTATCATTTCCGTCACCCGATGAATGTTATGCTCTTTGTTGCCGAATTTGCAGTTGATTTGGATAAAAGCAACGCGCATGAGATACATTCCGTTTTCTTCAGTCAGGTCAAGATCTTCCCCACCTTAAAGGTGGAGCACATCTGTCGCCTGGCCGGTTGGGCTCCAGCTGCTCTTGATGGGGCGCAACTGGAGATTCAGTGGAAAGATGCGCCCCACCTCGAAGGTGAAGCCCATCGGCCAACCCCCCATTAAAATCCGCCAAATTCCCATGTCGCTTCCAACATGGCGCGATAATTGGCGATGGGGATATAATTGGGCACGGTGTTGCCGGAGCCGACGCAATAGCCGCCTCTGCGCCCCACATCATCGATCAACTCATGCACTACCGCACGAATTTCTTCCGGTTTGCCGCGCGTTAACAGATCAACATCGACGCTGCCGACCAGACCGAGCCGGTCACCGTACTTGTCCTTCAATTCTCTTATATCCATGGCCTTGGGTTCGATCGGCTGCAGGGCGTTGATGCCCAGCGCCGTCAGGTCGTCGAGCGCGTCCCATAACCTGCCATCGGAATGATAGATATAGGGGATATCCCTCGTTTTGCACAGGTCGCCTATTTTTTTCATGTACGGGTAGAGATAGGTGTGCAGGGTTCGCGGCGATACCATCAATCCGGAATAATAGGCGATATCGTCGCTGTAAAACAGCCCGCCTACTCCGGGATATTGCGCCATGCGTTCGAACAGACCATAGATAATTCCCCCTACTTTATCGAAAATCGCTGTCACCAGGTCTGGATTTTCGATCAGGGCATAGGAAAACGACTCGAATCCCATGAATTCCCAGGTGAAAGTAAAAATATCACCGTACTGTCCGATTATTTTCATCTCATCGGGCATGATTTTTTCGGCCTGTTCAAAGGGAAGGAACATTTTATCGTTCACATCCGCCCACCGGAAACGCTCGAACTCCTCCCAGCTGGTAATAATGCCTTTGCCCTCGGTGCCCCAGGTGCGGGCGCGATCGAGATCGGATTCCGCGCTTTGCGCCAATCCGCTTTCTGGTACGATGCCGGCGGGATTCATATTGATGATGGGCGATAATTTCACATAGTCGTATCCGGCACATCGGTAAAAATCGATTTTATCTTTTAGCGATTGGATGGATTTGCCGAGGAACTGCCCCATGAGTCCCTCATCAATGCCCAGCTCCATCAAGGGCACGCGATCGGCTTTACCTGCGAGAAGGGTTGTGCGCAGCCGATTAAAATCCGGAGTATAGGGTGCGAATTTCATTTCCTGCCTTAATTAATGTAGCTTGTGCACTCTGTGGAGCCCACCTGAAAGGTGAACCCCACAAATATTAATCATTATATTACTTTTTAAACGACCCCCCACCATCAGTATAAGATTAAACCTTCCAGCTCCTTTTTTTCAGGTCGTGATTGATGTACAAACCCAATAATAATGCAATGCAACACATAATGATGCCCGGCAGGGTTCCGCCGAGGATGATTTTGCCGATGCCGAACAGGGCGAGATAGATCAACGAGAATCCGGCGATCCAGTCGATGAAATCAAACACCAGGCCTGTGTCCGCTTTTACATCCGGGCATTGGCTGCGGATGTTTTTCCAGCCGAGCCCGCCGGGATGGGTGCGGCGATAAAAATCGATCAGTGTTTTTTCCGCCACCGGTCTGGTGAGCAATGTGACGAGGATCCAAATAAGAGTGGTGATGATGGTAGTCGTCAACATTAACAAAGCGAATTCTTTCGGATTGTCGGCTGAAAAACCAAAGCCAAACTGCATCGTCGCAGCCACGATCAGCGCCGTGATCATGGCGGAAATTTCCGACCAGGCATTCACGCGCCACCAGAACCAGCGCAGCAGGTAAACGCCGCCGGTGCCGGCGCCGATGGTCAATAGAAATTTCCAGGCGCCGGAGATGGTATCGAGAAACAGGGTGACAATGACGGCGATGATCATCATCATAACAGTGGCCAGCCGCGAGACCAGGACATAATGCCGTTCTGTAGCTCTTTTTTTCACAAAGCGCCTGTAAAAATCGTTCACGAAATACGATGTGCCCCAGTTGATTTGTGAAGCGACAGTGGACATGAACGCCGCTGCAAAAGCCGCCAGCAGCAATCCGATGAATCCATTCGGCAGAACAGCCATCATCACCTGTACAAATCCAGCCTCTTTGTCCGCTGCGTGGGGAAACATGGCCATGGATACCATGGCAACGATAATCCACGGCCACGGTCGCAGGGCGTAATGGGCGACGTTGAACCAGAGGGTAGCCAGCAACGAATCGCGCTCGGTTCTGCAGGAAAACATGCGTTGTGCCACATAACCGCCGCCGCCCGGTTCGGCGCCCGGGTACCAGGCCGCCCACCATTGCAGGCCGATATAAACCAGGAATGCCGAGATCGGCATCCAGGGCGAACCAATCTGGGGCAAGAAATTTAAAATGGCATGATCGGCTCCGAATTGTTCATTCAAGCGAGCCATCAGTCCAGACATACCACCGACCTTGTCCACGGCGAAAATGGCCAGGGCAATGCAGCCGCCCATGGCGATGCAGAACTGGATAAAATCGTTACGCACCGATCCCATCAAACCGGCGGAAGCCGAATATAAAAGGGTCACGCCCAGACAAATGCCGATGGCGGTGATGGCGTCCACGCCCAGGGCGATTTGCAATATCTTTTTCATCGCCAGGATGACCCATCCGAGGATGATGCAGTTGATCGGCAGGGAAAGATACAGGGCGCGGAAACCGCGCAGAATAGCTGCAGGTCGACCGGAATAGCGCAGCTCGGTGAACTCGATATCGGTGAGGATGCCGGTGCGTTTCCATAATCGCGCATAGAAGAACACCGTCAGCATGCCGCCGATGGCGAAATTCCACCACAGCCAGTTGCCGGCGATGCCGTTGTCGGCCACCAAACCGGTTACAGCCAGGGGCGTATCTGCCGCAAAGGTGGTCGCCACCATGGAAGTGCCGGCCAACCACCAGGGCAAATTGCGACCGGAGAGAAAAAAATCGCCCATGCTCTTCCCGGCGCGGCGACTGTAATACAGGCCGATCAGAAGGCTGATTATAAAATAGGCGGCAATGATAATCCAATCGATCCAGATCAGTTGCATGTGCGTTCTCCTGTAGGTCGTCTATAAATCAGTTGGCAGTTGGCAATTGGCGCCTCGCAGTTGGCAATTGGCAATTGGCGGTTGGCAGTTTACAGTTCTGAACTGACATTAATCCGCCGCCATGACGGTATTGACCAGCGCTCCCAACTGATCCACTCTGCATTCGATGCGATCGCCCGGTTTTATCGGCGAAACGCCCTCGGGCGTGCCGGTGAGGATGATATCGCCCGCCTCCAGCGTCATAAACCTTGAAATGTAGCTGATCAATTCCGGCAGTTTAAAAACCATGTCTCCAGTATGGCCTTTCTGCCGGGTTTCACCGTTGACCGACAATTCCATTTTCAGGTTATGGGCATCGGCGACGGCGTCGGCCGGCACCAGATAGGGCCCCATGGGGCAAAATGTGTCCATGCCCTTGGCCAGGGTCCACGGCTTGCCTTTTGCCGCTTCAGCCTTTTGCATTTCGCGCGCGGTGACGTCGTCGGCAATGGTATAGCCGGCGACATGTTCCATGGCTTTCTCTTCTTTAATGTTTCGTCCTTTTTTGCCGATGATTACCGCCAGCTCTATTTCATGGTCGACGCGGCCGATGCCGCCGGGAATACGAATGGCGCCTTCATGCGCCAGCAGGGCTGATGGCATTTTGGCGAAAAAAATCGGCGCCTCGGGCACGGGATTGTTCATCTCCTGCGCATGGGCGCGGTAGTTTCGCCCGAGACACAATATTTTACTCGGTCGTGAAATGGGCACATCGTAGCGGATATTGCCGCTGATGTGCAAATCCGTCAGTCCGCGAAAATCTTTCACGATCTGGAGTACTTTATCAAAAGTCTCTTGAGAAAAATAGTCGAGCTCCACCATGAGCTGTAAAAAATACAATTCCGGTGCATGCGGAAACTTTTTAATTTCCTTGAAATAGCTCCAGATTTGGGTGAAATTCAATCGGCCCTCATCGCTCTCGATCCCGATGCGCGGTTCATTTTTTTCGGTAAAATACGAAAAAGCTTTCATATTTATCCTCACTCGATTATTTCCATTTCATGAATATTATGAAACCCTGATAAAAGAAGCAAGAGAAATGTGGGATTTTTAAAACGAAAAGATATCCACCCCATCTGAGGACATGATACAACACGGTCATCGCGAGTTGGGTATGGCAAAACTGCCATTATTTCTGAAAGGACAAAAATAAAAATGTCATTGCGAGTTGGCCACGAGGTTAATGCGTCATTTCCAATATAACAGAAAAAGACTGTCACCGCGAGCGGAGCAAACGAGTCTTTGTTCTCAGAATTACTGCGTTGGAGCGTGGCGGTCTCCGCTGTTATTAGAAGCGGAGGAAAAGCAGTATCGTTCAAAGTCAAGACTGCGGTGGAGCGAAGCAATCCCCGGCATGTCCTTAAAAGTTAAGCTGGTGAGTCAGATATAGAAATTAATCCGCCGTGGCGCGCGGCGATCCCCGCCATGTACTAACAAGTCCCACCACTCCAAAGTTTGGTGACATACCGGAAAATCGATCACACTCCCTGATGTGTCCTGGTCCTGGCAAATTGAATCGCCTGATCGATAAGAACTATAACCACCAGCACAATGATACAAAGCACCATAAAATGCGCATTGAGTTTGGTTCCCTTGAAAAGAGAAGATACATCGGGCAGGAAATTGAATGATTTAAGAAAATCCCAATTCATATCAAAACGAGGTAACGAAATATTTCGCACCATATTCAGATACGATTGCGCGTCGGTATAAGCCACCGTGATGCTGATAACGGCGATAAAAATTCCGAAAATCAACAAAGCATACCACAATTTATTATAAATTTCACCCAGGGATTCTTTGCTGATTTTACGCATGACTCTGGCGTCAAACTGAAGAGAAAATTGCCAGTTCGGTTCTACTTTCAGTTGTTCATAAATTCGTTGATAGGAACGAACCGTCCTCCTGCAAACGGGACAGGTGCGCAAATGATTTCGAACCATCTCTTTGTCTTCCGGATTCAGTTTATGATCGATATAAGCTTGAATCTGGTCTTCTGACGGATGTTTCATGTTACTGCAGCCTCCTCAGCATAAACTCTGGCGAGCTTGTGCCGTAAAATTTTGCGCGCACGAAATAAATAGCTTTTCACCGTACCCTCCGGCAAACCCATAATCTCGGATATCTCCGCGTAACTCATCTCGTGCAAATGATAAAGCGTAATGACACTGCGGTAGTGAACCGGTAATTGTTCGATCGCCGCTTGAATGAGCGCCGCGGCATTCTCCTGTTCGACGCTCTCCAGAGGCGATTGTCCATCACCGCGGAACCGTTCGAGCGTGATACCATTTTTATCTTCCTCAAGGTAATTATTCTCCAGCAGAGGAATTTTTTTCTTTTGCAGATAATTAACGCAGGCGTTGTGCGCTATCTTTGCCACCCAGGTGGATACTTTGCTGGCGAAGCGAAAAGTACCGAGATTATGATATATTTTAAAAAAGACTTCCTGACCGAGGTCTTCGCGATCCGCCGTATTGGCAATCATGCGCACGATAATATGCCGGACCAGATTCTTGTAGCGTTGCATGAATTCTTCAAATGCCCGCTGGTTTCCGGCAAGGATCGCATCGATCAGGTCTTTATCAGTGACGTCGCTCATACTATGTTAGACAGTTAATCAGTAAAAAAGTTGCATGGATTCAGTAATCACCTGCGGATTACCGGTTTTTATCCCATTGTTGGAAATTAGCACAGCAATAGGATGGTAGTATACCCGCCGGCTCGACAACGGTTCTCATGGCACAATACAACCCTGTCATCGCGAGTTGGGTATGGCAAAAATGCCAATATCAACTCAGGAGCCGGCCAGAACAAAGTATACACATCATAATATAAAAATATTTTATATATTTTTTGCAACATTTTTTCACCTCACCTGTCTGATTCAGTAGACCCAACAACCAAAATTCATCTAAAACATAGAAAGGATTTATCATGGAAGCCATCATACCCATCTCGCTGTTTATAGCCATCGTTTATACGTTCAAACTGTATTGGGACTATAAGATCAGGAAAATGGCCATCGAAAAAGGCATGACCAAAGAGCTGCAAGATGTGCTAAAGCTTACCTCCTTGCCGGTCAGCGACAATGTTCCCGCATCACTCAAGTGGGGGCTGGTTTTGACTGCCATCGGCGCGGGCGGATTTTTGGGATTGAATATGCCGGGTTACTCGGAAGAGTTCACCCTCGCCCTGATGATCCTGTTCGCCGGTATCGCGCTGGTCATCTATTATTTCATCGCCTCGAGACTGAGCAAGAAACAGGCATAAGTTCGTCTTATCTTCCATTGTTCCCAGGGCGCTCAACCTCATTTGAGCGCCCTTTCTTTTATCAGAACGGTCCGATTCGTCCCAACTTTTCCACTTTCAAGGCTGATGAACGGCTCAGCTTGGATTTTAATGATCTCACCGCATTTTCCCTTGTTTGCTTTTGAAAAAATTTGTATATATTTTGTAATAATAAAGGAACAGGTATGAAATATATTTCCCTCGTCTCAATACTTATTTTATATTCAATCGCACAGGGTCTGACGCCATCAGCGCAGAAAATCCTTCACGGTACCGTGCGGGATGCCCAAAGCGGCAAGCCTTTGCCGGCCGCCAACGTACAGGTTATCGGTAAAATGCGCGGCACCATCGCCAACGCCGACGGTTCCTACCGGCTTGATATCGAGCAATGGCCCGCCGCCATTAGCGCCAGCTATATCGGTTACCGCTCCGACACCCTGCACATCTCATCAGGCACACCGGAGGTGCTGGACATCCAGCTTGAACCCACGCTCATTCATCTGGAGGACCTGACCATAACGGCTGAAAATCCGGCCGTGGCCATCATGCGCAGGGTGATTGCCGGCAAACGTGCGCTGCGTCGGCAGATCACCTCTTTTCGGGCCGATGCATATTCACGCCTGAACGCCCAGAACGACACAGCCATCGTCCTGATCATGGAGAGCCAATCGCACCTCTACTGGCAGCGCGAAAAAGGCACGCGCGAGGTGGTGCTGTCGCGGCAGCAGACCGAAAATCTTCGCGGCATCGCCGCTTCCATCGGCGCCGGCGATATCCCCAATTTTTACGACGACGACATCAACCTGGCCGGCTATGCCTTCATCGGTCCGACCCATCCGGATGCGCTCGATTTTTACGAATTCGAGTTGATCAATCGTCGCGCCATGGACGGCGAGATCGTATACGACATCGCCCTGCAGCCAAAGACCAAGCTGCAACCCGCGTTCACCGGTCAGTTGTCGGTACTGGATAAAAAATTCGTCCTCCTGGAAGTGGATGTTGAGGACAGCGGCGCCCTGCCGCCGCAATCCTTCCTGCAGGAAATCCATCTGCAGTGCCGGCAGCAGTTCCGCCTCTTTGGCGACGGCTACTGGCTGCCGGTGGACTGGCATGAAACCGGAGCGCTGCGCATCGGCATGACCGGATTACAATTCCCGACGATCAAATATGTGCGGTTGTCGAGCCTGGATAATTATGCGGTCAACATCGCCCTGCCCGACAGTATTTTCAGCGACGACAGGCCGCGACGTGTGGTGGCGCAGGTTCACACTGCCGACTCGCTGCTCACCCTGGCGCATCGCACCGTACCTTTGACACTGGAAGAAACGCTGGCATATAAAAAAATCGACAGCACCCGCACGATCGATCAA
>JAFGSU010000300.1 GCA_016934435.1 Candidatus Zhuqueibacterota bacterium
CCTGACGCCGCCACTGCTGACGTCGACGGCAAAGAGTGAAGACTGGCCGACGTTTGCCGCTGTCGCGAATATCGTCTCGCCATCGGCGGACCAGCAGAATGAGGACGGCGAACGATCCCAGCTCTCGGTGAGGACGCGTTTGGCGCCATCAGCCCAGGAATGTAATACGATGCGGAAGCGATCGGCCTCGTAGCGCGGGCGCGACATGGCCAGATACGCCATGGTCCGACCGTCCGGCGAAAATACCGGCTGGGTATCCCAGGCTTCGTTGGCTTCGGTCAGACATTTCGGCGGTTGCGAGCCGTCCAGCGGCGCGTAATAGAGGTCGAAATCGGTGGACCAGGCTTCCTCGCGGCCGACGTCGCGCGCGGTAAAGACGATGCCCAGGCCGTTGGGCGCGAAAGCGATCTCTTCGGTGCCGCCGAAAGGTTTGGAAGGCGTATCCGCATCCATGTCCACCATCACATCAACCGGCACACCGTCCTTGACCGGCATGACGAACAAATGTGAGCGCCGGCCGTCTTTCCAGGTATCCCAGTGGCGGAAGAACAGACGGTCGTAAATCACCCCCGAGGCTTTGCGCCCGGCAATTTCATCGAGTTTTTCCCTGGTTTTTTCTACCGATTTCAGATCGACGAACACTTCCATTGTAAAAGCGATATAGCCGCCGTAGGGCGACACCATCAGGTTATTGACATCCAGTGGCAGGCGGGTCATTTGTTGGGCTTCCCCGCCATGGATGCTGATTCTCCAGACCTGCGATGAACCCGATCGCGTCGATAAAAACCAGACATATTTGCCACAAAAAGACCACCTGGGATTGAAATCAGCTGCCGCATGGGTGGTCAGCTGGCGCAGATGCTCCCCCCCGGCATCCACCAGCCAGATATCGGTTTTGCCTTTGTTGGCGTCGAGGTCGGTTTTCCGCAGGGTGAAGACGAGGGTCTTGCCGTCGGGCGACACCTGCGCGTCCGATATCCGATCCATGGCCAGCATGTCGTGGACGGAAAATGGATGGGTTTCCTGGGCGGATAAAGGGATACAAAATAATAGGATCATGAAACTGGAAACGAGAATACGATGCATGATGGGCTCCTTGCGTTTAGTTCAAAAATATTTATTATGTTTATATTCCAAGACCTGACAAAGGTCTCGTGACGCCCGATACAAAGGAAAGGGGCCACCGTCTCAGGTAAAATAGATAATAGCAAATATTTCTCAACTGATCAAGCACTATTTCCATCGTCTGTTTCAATGATCGTTATCGTTGGGATTCGTGTTTTGATTTTTTACAAACCAGCATCACCTGCGGGTACTCTCCCTCCGCTAACATGAAGCGGTCGTAAATATCCGCTGCCGGCAACCTTTGCACGGAAAATCCCCTCTCGGTGAGGAGGTTGTTCCAGAGCGAAGATGAAAATAATCCAATCTTGTGAACGTCGGTGTAGACTTTAAATTTCCCTTTCTTGCGGATTAAATAGACGATGGTCGCTTCATATTCATTTTTGCCGGTGATGTAATTGTTTTCAAAAATCGTGACCCGGACATTTCCCTTCTCTCCGGTGTAGACAAAATTGTTCTCCTTAAATTCCTCGTTTAAGTGGGTAACGATCAACAGCACACCGCCGTTCTTGAGGTGCCTACAAGCCGTTCGTATGGCTTTGCGCAGGTCTTTTACGCTCGTCATGTATCCGATGGCGTCGGGGATAATCACCGCATCAAACGTCTTCTTCAGTCGTATCTTCCTCATATCGCCGCGGGTATAGGCCACATCGGGATTGAGTTTGCCGGCAATTTTGAGCATGCTTTTGCTCAAATCCACTCCGGCCACCTGGAAGTGATTCTTGAGTGTATAGTCATAAACGCCGGCGCCGCAGCCGAGATGCAGCAGAGTCTGTGTCTCTGTTGGCGAATGCTTTTTAATGATCGCAGCCAATCCATCTACATAGTCGGCATAGTCCGACGGCGAGCTGATGATCAATTCCGTCCAGGCGAGACCCTCATAGGACAATTGCTTTTTGTTTTTCTTCATAATGTAACTTTCTTGTAATGCATGAAATCTCCTTATTTTCATACAAGAATTTGATGATTTTATGCATTAATCGCAAGACGTTTTGATGTATCTTTGCGAATTTGGTTGGCGAACCGATATCATGCATTATTCGCGCAGAGAAACAAATTACTTTTTTTGTGTGAATTTCTATTACGTCTTCACACATTCCCCGGAGTGCTAGGACGATAGTAAAAGAGGCAGGCAAAACCGAGGGGCTCTCTCTGTTGCCGAATTTGTTACGGCAACGCCGGGCATCCCATTCCAGTAAAATAAAATCAATAAAAATCAAAATTTTTTCGTATTTTAATACATTTATTGCCAGAACATCTAATCCGGAAGGAATCACCATGCCATTCCCACAAATTCATGCCGGCGACATTAAAACCCGGCCGCTGGCGCAACGCAAAAGCAAAACGAACATCGAGGATATCGCTGCGGATGCTAAAGCCCTGCCACAACATGAGGCAGACGTACAAAAATACACGCGTACGGCAGCCGAACGTATCTTGACGGCTCGCCGGCAGGGCGCCGCTGTGATCCTGATGTTCGGCGCGCACCTGATCAAAAACGGCGCCGGTCCCATCCTCATCAAAATGATGGAACACGGCTGGGTGACGCATCTGGCCACCCAGGGCGCCGGTTGCATTCACGACTGGGAATTCGCCTTTCAAGGCCGATCCGAAGAGGACGTCCGGCAAAATGTAGCATCGGGCCAATTCGGCACCTGGGATGAAACCGGCCGATACCTCAACCTGGCCGTACAGGTGGGCGCCATACAAAACATGGGATTCGGCGAATCAATAGGCGCGATGATCGAACGAGAAGCGTTGACGATTCCTGATTCTTTGAAATTAGGGGCACAAATTGCAGATAAAATATCCGGAGCAGATGAATTATCCGCAGCCGAAATGGAGCTCTATGTGACTCTGAAAAAATTTGATCTGAAATCCGGCACCATGATAGTGCCGCATCCCTATAAGCAATTCTCCGTATTCGCGGCCGCCCATCGGTTTGGCATCCCCATCACCGTACATGGCGGCATCGGCTACGATATTTTCTATGCCCATCCCTTTGCCAACGGCGCGGCGCTCGGTCGCGGCAGTCATACCGACTTTCAGATATTCTGCCATTCGGTCAGCGGACTTGTCAATGGTGTCGTGCTCTCCACCGGATCCGCCGTCATGGCGCCGCAGGTGTTTGAGAAGGCCATGTCCATTGCCAACAATGTTCGCCTGCAGCGGAAACAAGCGGCCATCAGCGGGCATCACATTTTTATTAACGATCTGCAGCCCCTCACCTATGACTGGCAGAAAGGCGAGCCGCCCCGGTCTTTGCCCGATTATTATTTGCGATTTCTCAAGTCGTTCTATCGTATGGGCGGATCGGTGGCGTATATCGCAGCGGATAACCGGCTGGTACTGCATCATCTTTATCAGCAGTTGAAAAAGCGGTAGGTTGGGTGAATGAGCATCCCCCCTACTGCGGTTTCTCCAGGGCAATCAGCGTCTCACCTTCCAGCGGAACGGGCTGGTTATCTTCACTATAAATCTCGATCCTGCCCTGCTCCTTGATCACAAAAAGTGGCAGCATACGCTCGGCCATATCCGATTTATACTGGTTATAATTGATATGATTATCAAAAGTGATGGTTTTGATGGCAGCGCCCTGTTCAAATAGGGAACGCATGGCCTGAAACGTCATCCCGCGCGCAAACAAAAAGCGGCCGCGCAGTCTCTTGGGGATGGCCGACTCTTCGCTGCTCAGGCTGAGCTGGAAAATATTGGCGCTGTCGAACACACCGGCAAAATGCAGCGCCGCCAGCGAGTTCACTTCATCGTTGGACGTCAACGCTAAAATACGCCCCATGCCGCCCAGATTTAATTCGTCGACGATCTTTTCCGACAAAATATTGGCGCGTTTAGCCTCAAAGCCGTTTTGTCGCGCAATTTCGATATTCTGCTGGTTGGAATCGACGAACAGCACATGGATTTTATACTGCACAAGTATCTTGCCGATCTTGCGCGCCCAATCATGCGCTCCGACAATGATGAATCCCTGCGGTTCCGGCTGCGCCAGACCCAGGCGCCGGGCAATGGGACGAAGGCTAACGCTGTAGAAAAACACCGTGCCGGCAATGACCAGAAATACAATCGGAACCAATGCCTGCGTCTCCAGCGGATAGATGCTCACCAACCTTTCGGCGAAAAGCGCCACAACTGCGGCTGCCACCACGCCTCGAGGCGCCAGGGCGGAAAGGAAAATCTTTTCGCTGCGCGTATGTTTGGTGCCGATGGAAGATAGCATCACCGCGACGGGTCGGACCAGCAGGATAATCGCGCCTAAAAACAACAAACTGCGCGCGTCGATATAATTCAAATCCTCAAAGCTCAGGGAGGCGCTGAGCATGATGAACAAACCGCCGATGAGCTGTACGCGCAAATCCTCCTTGAAATCGATGATGCGCTTGACATTGACGTACTTTTGATTGGCAATGGCGATGCCCATCAATGTGGCGGTCAACAAACCCGATTCGGAGGCGAGCAGATTGGAAAGGGTGAACGCGCCGATGATCACCATCAGGGCGACGGAATTTTGCAAATAGTCCGGCACCAGCCGGCGCTTCAACAACAGCACCAGCACCGTCGCCCAGAAAATGCTCATTCCTAAACTCAGAAATACAGTGAAGAGCAAGCCTTTCAGCGCAAAGACCACCAGCCCCGATATACTGACGATCTCGACGGCGGCGGTGCGATGGACGATCAGAACCGTTTCCAATACCAGTACAGCCAGGATGGCGCCCACCGGATCGATGGTGATCCCCTCCCACCTGGCAATGGCGCCGATGCGACCGGTAGGCCGTATATGCCGCAGCAAAGGCAGAATCACGGTCGGCCCGGTCACCACCAGGATGGAACCGATGACAAATGCCAGATACCAGTTGAACTGCAATATAAAATGAGCCGCCAGACTGATCATAACCCAGGTGACCGCCACACCAATGGTCAGGAGGTTGCGCACCATCTTGCCGACCTCCTGCAGTTCGTTCAAACGCAGACTCAGACCGCCCTCAAATAAAATAATACCGACGGCAAACGACACCAGCGGCGACAGCATTTCACCTAAAATAGCCTCCGGATTAAGAATGTTCATCACCGGTCCGATCAAAAAACCGCAGAGCAATAAAATCAGTATCGAAGGCCACCTGAACCGCCACGCCAGCCATTGCGCCCCGATGCCCAGCACGATGATCAGGGCCAAACCTAACAGCAATTGCTCATTCATCTATGCACTTTACCTCGTGAGATAGTAATACACCGATTCGGAATTCACAGCTTGAGACGTTTATCCTTTTCATGGCGCGAATGCCGCTCTCTGTGCCATGTCATACAAAATTCAATATTATTCCCGGCCATGATTGGGTGAAAATCGCACCTCTGCAAAACCCGAGAAGAATGATCGGGCATTGGCGCCGATTTTACGGTTGTTATACCCGCCTTCCTGCACCACCAGCATTGGAACATGCAGCGAGGCGATGCGCTTTCCCATTTCGTAAAAATCCTTTTCCACTAACGACCAGCTCCCGGTGGGATCGCCCCTGGCCGTATCCAGCCCCAGGCATACGATGAGATAAGCTGGTTTGAACCGGCGAATCTGGGACAGGGCTTTCTGCAGAACCGTGAGATATCTGACTCCATCGACATACAGCGGCAGCGGATAATTGATGTTATACCCCTTTCCCTCCTCTTCTCCGTGTTCCGCCACAAATCCACTAAAATAAGGATAAGCAATATTGGGTCGACCGTGGATGGAAATCGTCAGCACGTCGCTGCGCCGGTAAAATATTTCCTGCTGACCGTTGCCGTGGTGATAGTCGACATCGAGTATGGCCACTCTGCCGTACTGGCTTAAATACTGCGCCGCGATGGCGGCATTGTTGAAATAGCAGAATCCGCCGAACGCCATCCGTTCGGCATGATGCCCGGGCGGGCGCACCAGAGCGTAAGCCGCCGGATATCCCTCGAGAATTTTATCCGCCGCCGTCAGGGCGCTGTCGACCGCGTGTTTGGCTGCTTTAAAGGCATTGGCCGTAATCGGTGTAAACGTGTCGATGCAGTAATACCCCGCTCGCACCCACAGTTCCTTTGGCGGCCGCGAATGGTTTCGAATGGGAAAGACGTAGGGATACACCGATTCATTGCCCTGCAAACGGCTGCAGGCTTTTTTAAAGTAACGAATAAACGCGGCATCGTGTACAATTCTGATATATTTTTCGCTAAAAACGCGCGGCTCAAAGCGGGCAAAATAACCCACTGCCGAAAGACTATCGAGTATGGAACGGATTCGCACCGGCGATTCGACGTAGCCGCGCTCTCTGATATGGTGAATCTCATGCGATTTTGAAACGACCAGCGCAATTTGCCGGGAGCGTCGTCTGCTTCTCACGGCAGAAGGCTGGCGACCGGTTTTAAAATATCGTGGCGGTCGTAACTGCACCGGATCATCGCGATACGATTCGGCCACTTTCTTTATATAATCTGCGGAACAAATATCTCCATATTTGCTTTTGAGAACAAACGTCACCACCTTTTTCATATAATCGGCGGCAAGCTCTGTATCGTTGCCAAGGTCATCGAATACCAGATAGGGCGGATTACGATCTCTATCTGTCACCGGCGTCTCATAAGCTGTGTTGATGATGGGTCTGGCGCCGTAGGCTTCGTAGAAACGCAATCGTCTTTTGTTTGCGGATAATATCCTGGGACTCAAATCCGATGTCGGGTCATCCGGCAGACACTCATAGAACAAACCCTTGACGCGTAAAAATGCCGCCTCTTCCCTGATCTGCTCGTACAGGGCGCCGCCGATACCGCCTCCCATTTCCGATTTCGAGGTCGCTAAATAATCCAGATAACAAAATAATAGCTTGGGATCATGCGAAAGCAGTGCGCAGCCGACCACCCTCCCCTTATGGTCCTCCGCCACATAAACGATGGTGCGAAAATGGTATTCAAAGGGATTGCGCAATAATTTTGGTATTTTGGTTATCTTTTCCCGCTCCAGTTCCCGGAATTGCGTCGCCAGAATTTCTTGAACCTGGCTCAGTGCATTGCGGTTCGCAGGCAGGACGTCGTCATATATTCTTCTGATTCTGAACAAAATGGTTTCTCCACTGCATGACAGGGCACGGCACGAGCTGATTGACTGAACAGGGCTCAACCTGAATCATTTGATGAACGCTTATGTACGCCCATACACCGGCGACCGAGCTGTTTGTATCAGAGAATCATTGATTCGGATTTCACAGGTTAAGCGTGAATTCTGCAGGCAGCACTTTCCGCTCGGTTCGCTGGTTAATCCAGAATTCATGTGTAAAAACGATCCACAATAAATATACAAAAATTATTGAAAAGAAAAGCAAACAATATTATGGATGTCAGTCATCGGATGGGTGCCTGCCGTTTTCCCAAGCTGGTATGTTGTTCCGGCAGTTTTACATCGGGATCAGTGTGAGAACATGGCAGGTGGTTCGGGAATCAAAAAATCGATTTTTAAGGATCAACTTTCGGAGAGTTTTTCACTGAATGATACGATTGTAACCACAGGGTCAGGAGCATTATGGACGGATTATTTTCGATCGCCTGCCTGCGCCGTTCCGTGAATGGGGCAATGGCCATCCCTATTGTTGACGCAAATTGATCAGCCGCTTGCCGCCTGCGGTTATTTTATATTTTGTCCGTTTGTTGAGATCGCCGACAAAGGTGACGACCGTACCGATATTTTTATCCGACTGGATCAACAGTTTACCGCCGATGGCCATGGCGCGTTTTTTCATGTTATCCAGTCCATCGCAATCGGATTGTCTCCTGCCGGAAATGCCCTGGCCGTTATCCGCCAGGCTGAGGATCAGCCGCCGGTTTTGTGCGGTGATGGTCAGCGTGACCTGAGTGCAGCGGCTGTGTTTGATGCAATTATTCATCGCTTCTTTCAGGAGCAAGTATAATTGATGCCGGTAATCCATCGGCAGGTGTACGTTCTCCAACACACGGACATCGCTGGTTTTGAACAGGATTCCCTTGGCCTGGAATAAATCGTGATAGGTATCCTTCAATTTGAGCACGAGGTCGTACAGGGTGTCCCGGTGCGGATGGATGAGCCAGACGATGTCGTTCATGCCGTCGATCAGCGAGCGGGCGATCTCGCACATCTTTGCAATGATTTCCTGAGCCCCTTTTGAATCGTAGGTGGCCTGATTTTGCACCAGTTCCCCGAGGATGGATATTTCCGTCAGCCCAGCGCCGATGTTGTCGTGCAAATCAGCCGCAATCTTGGTTCGCACGCGCTCGATGGCCAGCAGCGCCCGGACGCGCTGCCATACAATCAGGCCGACGATAGCCGTACTGAGCAAAATACATCCCAGAATAAAGTACCAAGTCTGCCAGAATGGTGGCAGTATGCGGATGCGGATGGCGGTGCCTTGTTCATTCCAGAGGCCGTCGTTATTGGCAGCCTTGACTCTAAAGACATATTTTCCGGCGCCGAGCGTCGTATAACTGGCGAACCGTTTGCCGGCATCAACATAAATCCAGTCCTTATCCAGGCCTTCCATAATATAGGCATATTTGTTCTGTACAGGGGTGCGATAATCAAGGGCGGCAAATTCAA
>JAFGSU010000301.1 GCA_016934435.1 Candidatus Zhuqueibacterota bacterium
CCGATTCGGTGTCTACAAGTTAATTAAGTAACCCTGTGGGTGGCACATTTTCAGTTCAGTTCGCGGATTAACACCGAATCTGGGAGATAGTTTATTAGTATGCTTCCCGACATGGCAGATTGGAGGACGGGAATGAAAATGACAGGTTTTTGCAGTGTGATGTTCATCCTGTTTTATCTTGTGACGTCCTTAGCCCAGGAATCCATAGCCACGGTCGATGAATTTCATTGGCTGACTGGTTGCTGGCGGGCGGAGCTGCAGGGTACCATCCTGGAAGAGCATTGGAGCAAACCGGCCGGCGGCACCCTGGTCGGATTCAGTCGCGCACTGGATCAGGGTCAGACGGTTTTTATCGAGTTCTCCACCATCCATACCGTGGGCGACGATATTTTTTACACCGCTACCATCGTCGCCAGCGGTACATCCACCCCGTTTAAACTGGTGGAATGGGACTCGGCGACCGTCACCTTTGCCAGGCCCGAGCACGATTTTCCGCAACAGATCATCTACCAGCGGTCGGAGAAAGACAAGCTCTTTATCCAGCTGCACGGCGAGGAAAATGGCGAACACAAGGTGGAAGCCTATACCATGCAGCGGATGGATTGCCGGTGATTTTCGATCGATTGAGCTAATAGGGTTCAACGGACTGCGGACATTCCTGCCTGCATTTTACCGGCAGGCCGTTTTTCCAAATCACCGCGGTCAACTGGCCCAAGGAAAAACAGGCTCAAACGGAACGTGGACATTCCTGTCCGCGTTTTTTGCGCCCCCGGGTGTTTTTCAGAACATTATTATCATTAGAGATTGATAGCGTTAAATTGATTTTTTAGAATTTTGCACTTGGGACATCCTCAGGTTTGCTAACAACAGGAGATCAGATTGAAAAATTTCACCTATCATAATCCGGTAAAAATCATTTTCGGCAAAGGCAGCATAGCCCGTCTGAAGAATTTGATCGCCATCGGGCAAAAGATATTGTTGACCTACGGCGGCGGATCCATAAAAACGAACGGCGTTTACGATCAGGTGATTTCCGCCCTGGCAAAACATTCACGAGTGGAATTCGCCGGCATCGAGCCCAATCCGCGCTACAAGACGCTGATGAAGGCAGTGAAAATAGCGCAGGCGGAAAAGATCAATTTTATCCTCTCCGTCGGCGGTGGCTCGGTGCTGGACGGCAGCAAATTCATCGCCGCGGCCATGCATTACCAGGGTGAGGATGCGTGGGACATCCCCGCCAGCCGGGCGCGCGTGGCCAGGGCGACGCCGCTGGGCTGTGTGCTCACCCTGCCCGCCACCGGCTCGGAGATGAACGCCAATGCGGTGATCTCGCGCGACAGCACGCAGGAAAAATTGGCGTTCTATTCGCCTCTGGTGTATCCGCAGTTTTCGATCCTGGATCCGCAAACCACCTTTTCGCTCTCGGCGCGACAAACCGCCAACGGCGTCGTCGATGCCTTTGTCCATATCATGGAGCAGTATCTTACCTATCCCGCTGCCGCGACGGTGCAGGATCGCCAGGCCGAAGCCATCCTGCTGGCGCTTCTGGATATTGGCCCGAAGGTGATGGCTGAACCCGATAACTATGACCATCGCGCCGACCTGATGTGGGCGGCGACGCAGGCGCTCAACGGCGTCATCGGCTGCGGCGTGCCCGGAGACTGGGCCACGCACAGCATCGGCCACGAACTCACCGCCTTTTATGGCATCGACCACGCGCAATCCCTGGCCGTGGTGCTACCGGCACTGCTGCGGCAGCAGAATAAACAAAAATGGGAAAAATTGCTGCAGTACGGCGAACGCGTCTGGCAGATCAGGGACGGCAGCGAGGAAACGCGAGTCGATCTGGCTATCGAAAAAACCGAACTGTTTTTCCGTTCCCTCGGCGTCGGCACGCGATTGCAGGATTACAGGATTGAAGCGGATGGCCTGGAGCGCATCGGCCGGCGCATATTTGAGCGCAACGGCAAGGTGGGTGAACGCGGCGATATCGGCGCCGAAGAGATCGATGCGATTCTGAGGTCGGCGTTAGTATAAGCGAACATCATCGCCCGACAGTTTTTAAACAGCACATAAAAATACCATCACGAGGTTGCAATGAGTAAAATTTTGCGCGGACTGGCTGCTGGCTGGGGCGCTTCAAAACTCGGCAAGGGATGTTTATCCACCATCATCATCTTTATCATTCTCTGGTGGATTCTCAGTCATTTTGGCATATTTCAATGACATTTACAAACAAATCTACTTTTACTGCTGCTATGACGGTGGGTTCAGTGAACTTTTTCGCCACCTGAGCGGAATCTCATATTGCAGATCCTCGCTGCGCCTCCGCGGGAGAGTGATCATGGTACTGCTGGATGCCGCGGACTTGGCCACTGAACCGGATCGAGTCAGAATGAACCGCTTGCATCTTCAGGATTGAATTTGGCGAATTCGCTTACTTTCTCGACTGCAGCAGCCGGCGTAGCGGCGGCTGGTAGAGCTCGATGCGGTTACCGGCGTGATCGATGAACCAGGAATTGGGCGGCGGCGGTATAAAGGTGGGCGTCCAATCTTTTCGTATGTATCCTATCACATATCCCAGGCCCATGCCGCCGTGCGATAAGGGTGGTTACACCATGACAGTGAGCGGTTGGCAGTTGGCGGTTGGCAGTTTGAGTGGGGAGAAGGTTTTTTGCCGCGGGCAACTGTCCCCAGCTGTCATCCTGCTAAGGAACTTTGTGGGAAGACAGCATGATCGCTCGCGCCGGGAGTATCTTTCAATTACGGCATCCAACTGCGGCCCTATCACAATCCTGAGTCAATCCCGTGCTGGCAATTCGCCGGCTATGAAAGGGAAAAACCGGACGCGTACAAACCTATTCGGCCTGCCATTTATTTAAAAACGCCACCCCAATAAATTCCAGTAATGCAACCAGCAAACAAAAGCGAACCCGGTTGTCATGACGACGATCGCCCACAGGAACCGGGCAAAAGACCCCGATTGTTTGCGCCGGCCCAAAAGAGTACATGCCGTAAAGATCAAGAGAAAGATAATGCCGAACAGGGGCAAGCTTTGCACGATATACAGGGCTTTGGGCACTCCGTAAGCAAAACCCACCATGAGCTCGTGCTCAGGCACCATGAGGGCCGTCACCCCGGCAAAGGTGAGCGGATAGAGCAGGAAAGCGGCCGACATCAGGGCGCGGCTGCGGTCCTGCCATTTTCCCAGCGCCGGATGATCTCCCTGATACGGCTTGTGGCGCAGTCGTCGCCAGAGATAGGAAATAACGATGAGGAAAAATATCGTCTGGGCAAAGGCAAAAAATGCGCGATTGACCTGCAGCGTAGCCGTCCAACCGATTTTTTCCAGGGCGGAGGTGCCGTCGGTGAACAGATGGGTGATGCGGCCCCTTTCGTCCTGGCGAAAAGCCATATAATAGCTGTCGTCGATGGAGCGAAACAGCAGCGGTTCAACCTGGATCAGCCGCCGCTCCTTGCCGCGGTGGTCGAACATCAACAGCATGCCTTCATCGTTTTTGCGGAGGCGCAAATCCGCGCCGCTCATGCTCATCAATACCCCCATTTTCTCCAGGGAGCCGTGGGCATAGCGGCTGAAGCGATAGAAACCGGTGAATCGATCCACCTGCCGGTCATA
>JAFGSU010000302.1 GCA_016934435.1 Candidatus Zhuqueibacterota bacterium
CCGATTCGGTGTCTACAAGTTAATTAAGTAACCCTGTGGGTGGCACATTTTCAGTTCAGTTCGCGGATTAACACCGAATCTGGGAGAATCCACATGAGGTCAAGAACGAATCATACTTTTAAGCGTTTCTTTTTTATTATTTTTCGACAGCAATCCGATGAGGATCAGAAACAGACCGAGCACACAGACGATGGTCGGACCATTGGAGAAATCGTAATGATACGAAATCAGCACGCCGATGACCGAGCCGACGAAACCGATCAACCACGAAAAAATAAACCGCAGAGACCATTTTTCGCTGATGAACAGCGCCGTGGCCGCCGGACCGATCAAATACATGAACACCAGAAAAATACCACCGATCTTGACCGCATTGACAATGACGATGCCGAACGTCACATAAAAAATCAGTTCCGACCACAGCAGCTGAGATCGTGTCAATCCCCCTTTTTCCCCCATGCTGATCTTGATGAACCGTTTGATGACAAAGAGGTGGATGGTGGCCACAGAGGCAAAAATCACAAACGTCAGCAGATTATCGGTCCAGGTCACCCACAAAATGGCGCCGGTCAGCGTTTTCTGTATATAATTGGAACCGCCCGGCACCATATCCACTAACAGCATGGCGGCGGCCAGCGCCAGACAATAGATGATGCCGATGATGACCTCCTGCGATATCTCGCGATGCTGAAATTTGCTGACCGCGAATAGAGAGACAACCACCAGGGTAAAACCGAGGGAGAAAAGTGATGAGTAAAAAGATCCTTCGGCAAAACCCAGCAGAATACCGATCATGGTCCCCAGCGCGGCCACCTGTGCCACGGCGATGTCGACAAAAATGACGCCGCGCGACAGAATATGGTTGCCGAAATAGCCGAGTATGCCGACCAACAACAGACAGGCGGTAAAAGGCGCTGATAAAAACAGAAGTGTGTCCATTTTTGTTTCCTTGTGTTAAAACAGGGGTACCGATGCACAGGTACAAAAAGAATTGTTTGATATTTCCTGTTAGAGTCCAATTTTTATTGCACACCACAACCATTGCGGCCGTGCGATATCACTTATCCGAATGACCAGTACCATACTCATAACGCTGTGAGAATCGTATCGATCCAATAATCCACCAGATCAAAGATATTTTCCGTGCCGGGCACGGCGCCGCAGGATATGGGCAAATACACCGCCTTGACGCCGGTTCTAGCCTCGATCATCTGTGGCGTGCTCTTTTCGAAATAAGTGGCGATGAGCATCAAATCGATATTCTGCTCTTTGATCAGGTTGATGGTATTCTGCACATGTTTGGCCGACGGTGGGATACCCGGTTTGGGTTCGACGAATCCGGCTATCTCCAGACCGAATGTATCGGCAAAATAAGCCCAGTTCTTGTGATAGGCCACCACTTTTTTACCGCGCAGCGGCATCGCTGTTTTCAACCAGCCGCCCAATTTTTCAGACAATTTCGCGCCCTGATAATCGCGCTGCAAAAACGTGAACAGCGTCTTGTTGCGCAACAATTTTTCCAGCGTTTCGCCGCCGAACAGGTCCATTAACGCCTCGCCGAACAGGGCACAGTCCACCTGATATAAAAATGAGTCTCTCTGTGCGATATAAAACTCGCTGTTGGCGGGATCGACTTTTTGCAATCCGATGGCGATGTTTCGCGCAACCTGCTTCCAGTTCAGCGGCCCGGTCTGGATGTGCGGATTGCCCATCATGTGAATGTCACCCTCGGTTCGATCGGCCTTGTCCACTTTTTCTAACAGTTCTAATCCATCCGAGACGGCGACAAAGCCGATCTCGCCGTCCATGATCTTTTTATTACGCGCTTTATCGAGCAAGGTTGTGGACCATACCTCCAGATCCAGGCCGGTGGTGACCCACATGTCCGCATCGGATAGCATCATGGCATAGCTGGGTCTGGGTGAGACAAAATGAGGATCGCCCAGTCCCGAAGAGATATATTGCACATACCCTTTATCCTGAACCAGGAATCTGGTGATGCAGGCATAATCCGAGAACGAGGTTACGATCTTGATGCCGCTTTTGTTTTCGCCCCAGACATGGTGTCGGTGACGGCGATGCTGGTGTCGTTGTGCAAACAGCGCGACCGTGCAGCACAGGATCAACAATACAATTATCTTCTTGAACATAAAAATCTCCTCTAATAGGCTTCATGTTTGTGTGGTCCCATGGCCCAGTTCACCTGAAAAATCAGGGAATGGTCATCCGGAAATGGGCCGTCGTGATGAGCCAATTGGGTAAAACTGCGTTGACAGAATTGATACTGGATTCGTGTAAAGACAAATTCACTCTGCCAGAAATCGGCGGCCAAAGTATAGGCCCACTCGTGTTGTGCAGCGTCATAAGGTTGCTCGGCATAATCGATGCGGCCGCTCAGCCACCATCTGGCATTGAGTTTATTTTGTACGGACGAATAGAATCCATAACTTGCAACCGTGCCCGCCGGTGTCTCACGATTGGAGTAAAATACCTCTGTTTTCCAGTCAAAGGTGCGATATTTGGATCGGGCTATCGGCACCCATTTCAGGTTCAACGCCAGATCGCCGATGATGGTTCGATACTTTTCATCAGGATCGTTATGACCGGTCACGCCACCCAGACGCCATTCAAAAAAGGTATTGGGGGAAATATCATAGAAATGGGTGACATTGGCAACTACCATCAAGTTCAGGTCCCCTTCATTGGTAAAGCTCTGCCCGGTTCCGCCCTGAATCACCGCCAGATCGAAGAGACTGGCATCGGCGCCAAAGTGCGGTTTGAGTAAAAAGTTCGAAGCCAATCCGACGCCGCCCATATTGGCGCTGGTGAATAAGGCCTGCAGCGCTTTGGGCCGGTCGAATTGCGGCAGGGCGTGATCGTGATAGCGGTTGAGGATGCCGAACTCGGGATTGAATATGCCGATCTTGAGGTTCATGTGCATGGGTAGATTCAGCCATTCCATATAGCCTTCCTCGATGCTGATCTCCCCTTCCTCCAGCGAAATAAACGTCTTGCCGCGGGTGAACGGGTCCAATGGCGCGACAAAACTGAGTTCCACCTCGCGCAGGAAAAAGCCGTTTTGTCCATAAGAAAAATCTGAAGGTTCTCTAATAAAAGCCGTATTCTCCGAGCTAACGGCGGTGAAAAAATCGCCCGAAACGCTGATATTGGGATTGAGGCCGGTCTGCTGCCGCACGCCGGTATGGAATTTCTTGCCGATACCGGATTCCTCTTTTTTCTTCACCGTTTCCAGTTGCGCCGCCTCTTCGAGCAATTTTTTCAACTCATCTTCCTGCTGCTGCTTTTTGAGCTTTTCCGTGAGATCGGAGACGACGGATTCCAGCGACTGCAACCGCGTTTGCAGCGCGGTGGTGTCCGGAGCGGATTCCGTCTTTTCCGCTGCAAAATTCTGAGCAGAGAAGGGATGGATCAAAAATATCATAATGACCGGCACTATCGGCCGGATGTTTAATCGCATGGTTCCCTCCTATATCAATATCCTGTTTTCATGCCCGGCTATTCCCGACGTTCTCATCGATGAATTTTCGCAAGAGACGGCAAATACACGATGTCAATTTTATAGGGAATAGCCCATCAATGAATAGTCATTCGGTCTATTTTATGGTGCCCGCAAATTCTAATAACCGACTCTTGATCGGTGGCTGCCGGAAACCATCTGCATTTGCCGGCCGACTGCCCGGTGGCGCTTCAACAATGGCTGCTGGCCGGAACCCTCGAGTGTGAGGTGGGCACCTGCCGGCAGCTTCCTGGGAGCGGTTGTGCCCGACACTCGAGCGTGATCGCTGATAAATCAAATCAAGAGAA
>JAFGSU010000303.1 GCA_016934435.1 Candidatus Zhuqueibacterota bacterium
GGGATGAAGATCAAAAACCTGCCGGTCCATTAACAGACAACCGGGATCGCGCCCCCCGGACAATGCCTCCTCCAGAGGACGAATCCTCGGGTAGCCGGACCGCCGAAGAAAGCCCGGCTGAACCCGAAGAAGATACGCCATCGCCTCTGCCGACCTATGGCCCGGATTTCAGTACCTACCCCCATAAAGAAGAAGATGATGAAATAAATGAATTTATCGACCATCTCGATCGAATGGGAGCCGGTAATGAGGCGGATTCGGATCAGGAAGGCGAATCGGCTGATCAAAAAACAATGATGTCTACTCCGACGGATGCCGAAGCATCCCCGCCCGAGGATGATGATTCTTATCCTGACGATGTCTCCGCTGAAGGGACGAAAGAAAAATTTGTCACACCCACTCTCGGTGAAATTTACGCGGCGCAGGGACAATATGCAAAAGCCATCAGTGTTTTTGAAATGTTGCTGAAAAAAAATCCCGATAACGATTGGTATCGTACAAAGCTTGAATATCTACGCAAGCGGCTGCAGGAAGAAAAAAAGTGATCTTTTTCTTTCATCAATGCGGCCTGCCTCCAACATGAGCCTGTAAAGCGAACCGGTGCATCGCCCTTTGAAAAATCGCAAATTTTCCCAAAACAAAAAAGTATCCGTATCGGTCGTCATTGTGACCTATAACAGTTTGCCTGAGATTGGTGCATGCCTGCAGGCGCTCAGGGCGGCGTTGCACTCATTCGTCTCACAGGTGATCGTAATCGATAACAACAGCGACGATGGCACTGCCGCCTACCTTGCGGAACAAACAGGCGCATTCAGGAGTTTTTTTAATGATTTTACTGCTCTTTTAAATAATGAAAATGTCGGATTCACCAGGGCGGTCAATCAAGGATTGGCGATCTGTCGGAACGATTATATCCTGCTGATGAATCCCGATGTCGTGGTCCAGGACGATACCATTGCCACATTATTGCTGTGGCTAATGCGCCATACTCAGGTCGGGGTTGTGGCGCCACAGCTTTGCTATGAAGATGGGAAGGTGCAACCCTCGTGTCGTCGCTTTCCGCGTAAGGTCGATATCTTTTTGGAATTATTGCCCGTGCGTTTTTCCCGGTTCCTTCATATTAAGACCTGGAAGATGCCCGAGTTCGATCATGCCCATACCCGGCAGGTGGATCAGCCCCAGGGCGCATTTCTTCTCATTCGCAGCCCTGTGTTGCAGCGGACAGGGTGCTGGGATGAACGATTTTTCATGTTTTTCAGCGATGTCGACTGGTGCCGCCGCGTTTATGAACATGGATGGCACATCTGGTTTGTTGCCGATACCCTGGCGTATCATAAAAAAGGAGCCTCGGTCTATCGAGCGCGGCCGGCCATGCTCGTCTCTTCGCATCGTTCCTTCATCCAGTATTTTACGAAATATGATCGTTCCCTTTTGCAGAGGATTGGCACGAATTTTGTATATTTCATCCTGCTCGTCGCATTGTTTTTGCGATTGCTTGGCCATCAATTGACCACCGAACAAGAAATATGACAACGCCCTTCGGCATAACTTATTTTTTCAACACTTAAAATTGCTCTATTGATGGTTGTCCGGCGCAAATAAATTGAAAAATGTGGAGACTATGAGTACACGATTTCGGAAAATAAACGCCAAACCGGAGGGTGCCCTGCGGTATGTCAGTTGCTTCGGCTTATGGATGGCCATGCTCGTCCTTTTTTTCAATGTTACCAATGCCCGGGCGCAGACAGCGGAAATTTTAATCAAACTCGCAGCTGCTCCGGTCAATCTTCAGAAAAGTATGGCGGGTGTGCTGCTTACCACCGGCAGCGATGCAATCGATCGCATCATCCATAAAAAAGGTACAGCAGTCATCCGACCGGTTTTCTCGAGTCCTTTTTTGCAAAAAGCGCGCTACCGGACGCCGGAATCCAGCGCATTGTCGCGCTGGCTGAAGATAACCCTCCCCGTCGGGGGCGATCTTGACCGTACTCTTGCCTCACTGAATGATTTGCCGCAAGTCGAAACGGCTCAAGCCAACCGCTGTTTTCGCTTGCATTATATACCCAACGATCCTATGATTGTCCAACAATACGCCCTTGCCAGCATCCGCGCCTATCAGGCCTGGGATGTGGAACAGGGCGACCGTGAAATCGTCGTCGGTGTCATTGATACCGGTTTCGATTACAACCATCCCGATTTGAGGGAAAATATCTGGATCAATGCGGCGGAGGATTTAAACCGCAACGGTCGCGCCGACTCGAGCGATTACAACGGTGTGGATGATGACGGAAATGGCTTTATTGATGATGTGCAGGGATGGGATTTTACCGACGCTCCCAATTACCCTGACGACGGCGACTATCGTGAACCCGATGCCGATCCCATGGATGAAATGGGGCATGGTACGGCGGTGGCCGGCATCATTGCCGCGGTTACGGATAACGGCATCGGCATGGCGGGTGCGGCGCCGCACTGTCGTGTCATGAACCTTCGTTCCTTTACCGGCAGCGGCCTGGGTGAGGAGGACGATGCCGCTTCCGCTATTCTCTATGCCATCGAAAATGGCGCGCGCATCATCAATATGAGCTGGGGGGATGTGTTCATCTCCAGGCTGCTGGATGATGTGATTCGTTACGCCGCCGGCCGGAATGTGGTGTTGGTGGCATCCAGCGGTAACAGTTCCACCGATCGCATTCATTATCCGTCCGCCTTTGAGGACGTCATATCCGTGGGCGCCAGCACCGCCGATGATAATGTCGCCGGCTTTTCCAATTACGGCCCCAGTCTCGATCTGGTGGCGCCAGGATCCGGCATTTTATCGATCACGCGTGAAGCCAGGTACGATTCTTCTCTCAATGGCACCTCGTTTGCGGCACCGTTCGTCGCTGCTGCCGCCGCCCTGATTTTATCGCACGATCCCATGTTGCCGGCGGAAAGCGTTCGCGGCGTGCTCACATCGTCGGCAGATGATCTGGGGGATCTGGGATGGGATATGTATTACGGCTCCGGTCGCCTCAACATCGAACGCGCCCTCGGCCGGCCGTCGGGTTCGCTGGTCGCCATTAAAAATCCCTGGCTGGATCAGGGATTTTCAGGCGGGCCAATACAAATTTGGGGTTCGGCATGGAGCGCGACGCTGGATAAATATACGCTCACTTATGGTGTCGGGCACAATCCGGCGGACTGGACCGAAATCGTAAGCGTAGACCACAAACGCGTCATCGATGGCCTGTTGGGTAGCTGGCAAACGGTGCCGTCGCAGGATACCAGTTATACCCTGCGTCTGCAGGTTTTCGACCGCAGCGGCACGCTTGAACAGTCCGCCGTGCGCGTGTTTGTCGATCAATCCCCACCACACATCAGCAATGTACAGGTTACGCCTATGCTGGATGGCGATACCTTTTGCCATCTTTTGGGCTTTGAAACCGATGATTTGTGTGAGGGTATTATTTACTGGCGGCCGTCGGCCGGCAATGCTTCCTGGCGACAGCTGGAGACGGGCTACCGCGGTCGATTGCATCAAATGTTATTGTCTGCCGCGATTGCATCAGGAAAAATTGAGCTCATAATAGGCGCCCGCAATGCCGCCGGGCTGGAAACAACCGATGATCAGGACGGTGAGTATTATACGGTGGATCTGGGTACGCTTCCTATAAATCGGGTGCAATTTTCACCCGGTGATTTTTATTTGCCGCACGGTCACATGCTCGATAAAGGCGTAGATTTCAATGGCGATGGGGTGGAGGAAATCGTCATCGGTTATTTCGATGCACAGAATAAATTGACTACCACCATCTTTGGCTTTGATGGAAGTGATTATGAAAAATTGACCGCTCTGCCGCGCCCGGTGATACCGCGTGGCGCCGGAGATACCGATGGCGATGGCCGGGTGGAACTTTTATGCGGCTATGGCTTTTATAGCTATCTCTATGAAGTGAGCTCTCCTCAATCCCTGACATTCGATGAAACGGTTATCTGGTCGGACGAATCGACACAGTACTGGGCGGCGGACCTGGTGGACGTTGACGGCGACAGCCTGGATGAGGTGATCATGCGGGTGGTGACCAGCGATGCCGATTTATTTCAGGTGCTGAAATGGGACGGGGATGGAAGCTATACTGTGCTCGATGAAATTCCGAATCCCACGGATGGAGAGAATATCAACGGGGTGCCCCGATGCCGAACCGGCGATTTTGACGGGGATGGCTATATGGAAATTTTACTGGGCGACAGCGATGGTGATGTTTACATCAGCGAATTCAACGGCACCGGTTTTACGTCGACCTGGCAGGACACCTTACCGCTTCTCGACAGCATCGATTATTTGAGCTGCGGTGATTATGACGGCGACGGCATTTTAGAATTCGTCGTCGGCTGTCATTCCGATCCCGCCGTTAATACCGAGCACTATTTTGATGCCCGCCATTGGCTTTATCGGGTCTACCGTCGTACCGGTAATGATGCGTACCAATCCGTAGCGGAATGGCGATTTTACGGCTTTGAATCACCCAAGGATTTTGAAAGCGGCGTTTCCTCCGGCGATGTGGATGGCGACGGGATGGATGAAATGCTCTTTTGTCTTTTTCCCGATTTTTACATGGCGGACTATGACGCCGCCGCCGGTTATAGAATTACGTTTCACGCCCGACCGGTGCAGAGCAATACCGCTGCCATCCTCGATGCCGATGCCGACGGTCAGGTGGAATTCTGGATCAGCGATGGATCGATAGCCAGACCCTACAGCCAGGTGGGCACGCTGTCGGCTCCGGCTGTGCCTGTGGGACTGACCGCTCAACCCATGGATGAAAACAACGTCCGTTTAGCGTGGTATGCGGTGCCGGGCGCCGGCAGGTATGCGATTTATCGAGGTATTCATCCGGATGGTGTGCAACCGTTTGCCATGAGCGGTTCGCCGGTATTTCAGGACACCTCGGTTGTTGCAGATCAAACGTATTATTATGCGGTTGCTTCTGTGGATTCGAGCAAGACGCCCGATACCAGCATCCGTTCCGCTCCGGTCAGCGCGCGACCGGGCGCCAGGCCCTATGTTGTTGCCGCCGTTATGGCTTCGATGCAGTCGGTGCGGCTTTGTTTCAGCGAGCCCATGAACCAGAGCGCTGTGGATCCGGCCCATTATCGGTTTAGCGAAAATCTCGATAAACCAACCTCCTGTGCGATGGATGCTTCCGGTCGGGAAATTCTCCTGCATTTGCGTCAGCCCTTTTTAACGGAAGGGGAATATGGTGTGGAGGCCTGCGATCTTTTTGATACGGACGGCACGCCTCTGGATACGCTTCGGCGTTCGGCGCGGTTTCAGGTTGTTTTTGCACAGCAGGCGCCCTATCTGGTCGATGGGCGGCTATTGGATGCGCAGACCATATGGCTGGCATTCAACGAACCCATGGAGACGGCCTCGCTCGCCGAACTGAGCAACTATGACATGGGAGAAGACCTCCAGATTCAATCCGCCGAGCCGCAGCCTCCCGCCAACGATGCGGTCAAGTTGAAAATTGCCGCAAGCAAACCTCTGGGCGCGCTCGGCAAAACCTATACCCTTCGGGTTCGTAATGTGAAAAATATGAACGGCCTAGCCATGGTGCCCGGCTATGGCGATGTTTTGCAGTTGTTGTTTGCAGCGGAGAATCTGGATAAGGTTTTTACCTATCCCAATCCCTATCGGGTGGGATTGGATTATGATGGGATTACCTTCGCCAATCTTACGCCTCGTGCGGAGATTCAAATTATGACGCTGCAGGGATATCCCCTGCGAACGTTGTATGAGAACAATGGCGATGGCGGTGTGACCTGGGATGTGCGCGATGACCATGGCCGGCCGCTGGCCTCTGGGATTTATCTCTATCGTGTGGTTTCGGGCAAAATGATGAAAATCGGCAAGCTGGCGATCGTCAGGTGAGAGGCCGGTGGGGGAGGGATTGATTTTTTGATGTCATGTATATATCGTCCCTGACGGGACTTGGTTTCGGTGTAGTGGTATGCTATAAGTATTTCGTCCCTGACGGGACTTGATTTATGTGGGGCAATATGCTATAAATATATCGTCCCTAACGGGACTTGGTTTATACAGATCGATATGCTATAAATATATCGTCCCTGACGGGACTTGGTTTCGGCGTAGCGATATGCTATAAGTATTTCGTCCCTGACGATGGTTTCGGCGTAGCGATATGCTATAAGTATTTCGTCCCTGACGATGGTTTCGGCGTAGCGATATGCTATGAGTATTTCGTCCCTAACGGGACTCAATTTATGCTGGACTGCAACAAGTCTCGTTAGGGACGTGATCTTTATAGCTATCAGCAAGCAAGATATAAGTCCTGTTAGGGACGTAATAGTAATCGCAACAACAATTAAAATCATTAGAGTCCAATCAGATATGCAATTGTAGGAATGAGCCCCATGTATTATAGCTATCAGCAAGCAAGACAAGTCCTGTTAGGGACGAAATAATATTAATAGAAACGATTAAAACCAAAATCCTCTATTCCGGGATGGGATAGGAAAAACAATCCCAGCGGCACAATCGTATTTAATATGCCACAATCATGGAAAAACTAAAAATAGGCATAACCGGCGGCATCGGCTGCGGGCAATCCTCGGTGGTTAAGCTCCTGCAGGACAATCATGGCGCCCCGGTGGTCAGCATGGATCAGGCGGGACGCGATGCCGTGGAAGAGCATTTAGAGGTGCGCCGGCAATTGCGGCGGGCTTTCGGGGATTCTTTTTTCGACGCTGACGGCAACCTGCATCGCGCCCGATTAGCACAACTCATTTTCAGCGATCCCGCTCAACGACAAAAATTGAACGATATCGTCCATCCGGTTATGCTGCAGATCGTGTGGGAGGAGTTGGCCGCCGCCATGA
>JAFGSU010000304.1 GCA_016934435.1 Candidatus Zhuqueibacterota bacterium
CTGGGCCCTCACCGGCCACTGGCACCTGCCCGACGCCTATAATCCCAGCGTCGCCACGCCCGTTTTTATGCTGTTTCAGTACAGCCTGCTTGAAACCTTCGGCATCCACTTAAATGTGCTGCGATATGGCGCCATTTTTTGCGCCCTTTTGATGATAGGCATGCTCTACGGCATCCTGAGAAAAGAGGATGAACAAACGGCTTTGCTGGCCGCCCTGTTCGCCGCCGTCAATTTCCCGCTGATCATCTACAATCGACTGGCCTTTATCGAAAATCTCTTGCTGGTCTTCATCATGGGCGCCGCAATCATACTCATGAAAATACTTAAAGACCGCGCTAACATTGGGACGATTCTCCTGTTCTGGTTTCTCTTCGCACTGGGCTATTTCACCAAAGCCAGTATCCTTTTTTTTACGTTTGTTTTTATCACGATAATTGGGTGGTATGCCCGCGAAAAGAAAATAAAAATATTCATCTACGCGCTCGTATGTATAGCGGCACTTTCTATCATCGCCTATTTTTTATGGATATCCCGTTACCCGGATGATTGGCGCTATTTTCAGCAATTGAACGTCACCGGCCGCTTTTCCCTCCACCCTCTTATGGTTCTTAAAAATTATGCCGGCTATCTGGGGCACTTGAAATTATTCGAGTTTATGCCGGTCACCTATCTTCTGGCGCTCTATATGTTGTCCGGCTGCCTGCATGCAGTCCTGAAAGGACACCGGATTTCACCGCCTTATTTATTATTCTCCGCCTGGTTATTCTGGGGTATCGTCTATCTCGGATTTTTCGCTTATTCACCGCCGCGCTACAGCACGCTGCTGTTGCTGCCGGTAGTAGCCCTGGCCGCCCTCTATTGCCGGAAATTATTAAGACAAAAAAAGCCGGACCCGGAGTCGCCCCTGCTCATCATCATTCCGGCGATTCTCCTGGCCGGGCAGTGCGCCTTTGCCGTCTATCGCATGGTTGTGTATCATCAATTCTATCCGAGTTGTTTTCTGCCCTTCCTGGGATGGCCGGTGTTGTTCATTATGTGGCGCACGCAAAAAGGGCGAATGCAACCCGCATTGGCAGTAACTTTATTGCTTACTGCAATAGCCGTGGTACAGCTGGGACAGATCGTGCGTTATCACGCTTCCATGGAGTATTCCCTGCATCGCGCCATGCTTCGGGTTTCGGCCATTATCCGGTCAGACGGAGCCGGCGATGCCGTCATCGTCGGCGACAGCGCCCCGCTCATGGCCATCGAAGCGGCTGTGCCCGCCATCGATATCATGTACCGTCAGGAGACCCTGCCGATTATTGTGAACCGGCTCAAACCCAATTATCTTTTCCTGGAAGATATTCGGGAATTGGGACGGCTGCAGAGTCAGGTGCCGGGCTATTTCGATCGGGTGGAGGAATTGGCAAGATTTCCGCTCATACACAACTATGCGCATGGGACGGATGCGGTACTGTACCAAATAATGGCAGTCGGGACGGATTAACCGTGCTGTTCAAAGGACGCTGTTGGTGCCGTTTATACAGTACGAGGGTTGGCGTCGGATGATCCCCACCCCATAGGCTGAAGCATGATATTTTGACTAATGGTTTTTGATAATGCAGTTACCCGTTGATGACAAAAAAGATAAGGAGTAATTATTATGAAGCGATGGACCACCCTGTTATCGATATTCTATGTGCTAACCCTAATGGTCGCACCGTACGGTCAAGCCTGCACATCCATCCTGGTCAGCAAGGGCGCCTCGAAGAGCGGTGTTCCGTTGATCAGCTATTCCTGTGATGGGGAGTTTCATCCCCACCTGCGCATGATACCGGCGGCGGACCATCAACCGGGCGATATGTATGAAGTCAGGGGATGGCGGGGGCTGAAAGGCAAAATCCCCGAGATTCCGCACACTTACAAGGTATTCGGCCTGATGAACGAGCACCAGTTAGCCATGGGCGAGACCACCTTTGGCGGTCGTGAGGAGTTGATGAATCCCGACGGTCTTTTCAATTATTATCCGCTGATGCTGATCACCCTGCAGCGCGCCAAGACCGCACGCCAGGCCCTTGAGGTGATGGCAGAACTGGTGCAAGAGCACGGTTACTGCGGAGAGGGCGAGTCGATCTCCATTGCCGACACCGAGGAAGCCTGGCTGCTGGAGATCGTCGGTACGGGCAAAGGCGGACGCGGAGCGGTGTGGGTGGCCGTGCGCATTCCGGACGGGCAGATCAGCGCCACCGCCAACATGTCTCGTATTCATGGCTTTCCCATGAACGATCCGGACAACTGCATCTATTCAAAAAATGTGATCGAATTTGCCGTTGAAAAGGGCTACTACGAGCCCGGAAGCGGCAAAGCTTTCAGTTTCAGCAAAGCCTACAATCCGCCGACGGAAGAGCAGATTCGCTACTCCGACCGCCGCATCTGGAGCATTTACCGGCGCCTTGCTCCGTCACAAAATTTTTCGCCGGAATACGCCAACGGCCGGGGGCAGGGCACGCCCTATCCGCTGTTCATCACTCCCGACGAAAAAGTGGGGGTAAGGGACGTGATCGCCATGCACCGCGATCACTACGAGGGCACCGAATTCGATATGACCAGGGATCTGGTCGCCGGTCCTTTTGGCGCTCCGGACCGCTGGCGGCCGATGAAGTGGCAAGTCGACGAGCAAAAATATGTCTGGGAACGTCCCATTGCCACCCAGCAGGCCGGATTCGTCTATGTATCCGAGGCTCGTCCCCATTTGCCGAAGGAGCTCGGAGGCGTTGTCTGGTACGGCGTCGATAATCCTTACACCAACTTTTTCATCCCTCTCTATACTGGTATGAGCGAATTCCCGCCCTCTTACACGCGCGGTCAGTTGAGCAGCTACAGTCGCGACTCGGCCTGGTGGGTGGTCAATTTCGTCGCCAATTTCGCCAACCTGCGCTACAGCTACATGATCAAGGATGTTCAGGCCCTGCAAAAACAGATCGAAGATATGGCCTTTGGCAGCCAGGAGGTGGTAGAGAATGCGGCCATGGAGCTTTTGAAGAGCAAATCGCCCGAATTTGCCGTCGCTTTCCTTACCCGTTATTGCATTGACAGCGCCGAAATGAACGTCGAACGCTGGCGCCAGCTCGGGGACGCCCTGATCACGCGCTACAACGACGGCTATATCCATAACGAGAAACATCGTCCTGAAGAAGTCGGGTACCCCCTTTCGTGGCTCGAGGAAACGGTTAAAAAGGAAGGCAAACGCCGGGCGGTGAAATCGGAGAAAATCAAGGACAGAGAGCTGTAGAATACGCTGTAATAACTCACCCATTTCACTCACCCTAACATTGCCCTTAGGGCGGGGACTGCCGCGCTCCA
>JAFGSU010000029.1 GCA_016934435.1 Candidatus Zhuqueibacterota bacterium
TGGCTTCGGATCATGTTGAAAATACTGCACAGATGCAGGCTCGAGATTTTCAAAATATATCCCGCCTTAGCAAAGTAGATTACTTGAATCTGACACCGAGATTAGCGGTCATGCCGTAGTGCTTGACATTGGTGAATCCATCTATGGTCGTCTGCGCCGATGAATTTTTCTCATTGTTGAGGTTATTGATATCGAGATAAATTTCCATGCCCCAGAACGGTAGAGTCTGCCGGACGGAAGCATCAATTCGGAAATAGTCTTTCGTATACCCATCCTGTTCAGGGAAAGCGCCCACATAGGTGACGGAATTACCCTGGAACAGAAACGATAGTCGCGCTGAGAATCCCTTTAATTCATAGCCGACATAGGCATTCATAAGATCATTCGGTTGATAGATCAATCGTCCTGTGCGTGTACTATCATAAGTGGTGGTTATCGGCGGATTTGGTCTTGGGGGGTAAACGGTTATGTCGTCTCGCAAGGGATAGGTAGCTTTCGATTCTATCTTGGTATAATTGATGCCGAGTACGATGCCGTCCAGGCCAAAAGGCAAATACCAGAGCCTGGTCTGAAAATCCAACTCCAAGCCTTTTACATATGCCGGATAAGGGCTGTTGAGATAGGTATACAACGTAGCCCCATCCTCCGGTTTAATGCCCATAATATCAAAGTCATAGATAGTTTTGACATACTCGGAAACAGCCGTTTTATGGAGTTTATATGTGGTGTAATAGGTAAAATCTTTAATTGTCTTGTAAAAAGCGCCCAGCGAGAAAAGTCCTAATTTGTTGCCATGAAAGGTTATGTTAAAATCATGATTGAAGGCATGCGCCGGGACAAGATCGGGATTGCCAGACCTGATGTTTTTTCTTGAATTATCGTAATTTAGCTTGGGTGACATCTGATGATAATCCGGCCGGGCGAGCGTCTGTGTATAGGCATATCGGATATCCAACCAGTAATGAGGCGAATATTTGGCCTGTACCATCGGCAACCAGTATTCATTTTCGGGTCGGACAACCACGGTATCGCAATTTTGCGCATCCGGATTGCGCATATCGTACATATTATAGGCGGTATATTTAGATAATGTCTTTTCGTAGCGGGCGCCCCCGACCAGCAACATATTTTTGAAATTTAGCTCCGACATCAGGTAGGATGCATAATAATCTTCGATGTATTCATAGGTATTGGCCAGGTTTTGAAACATGCCGTTATACCATCCTCCGGTTACATCGGCGCCGCCGGTGGCTTTGCCTCGCCATTGAGGAGAACCGTCCAGGTAATAGGCCATCTCGGCGAGGATGGTTGGATCGCAGGCCCAATAAATGCTGCCGAAACGGTCATTCAGGAAAGGCCGTAGAAGATCAGGATCTCCCATAAAATTCGATGCCGTAAATTTGGCCGTCGCCGGATCTACAGAAATTCCAAACCGATTCGACAGATCGTTTACCATCGCCGTCTGAAAGTCACCACTCGACCTGATGCTCGCATAAGGCGTTTTTTGGTCGTTGCTGTTCTTTTGACGATAATAGTCGCCGCCTATTTTCAAATATCCGGAAAGAATAGAGCCAAAGCGGAAGGGCACCTTAAAGTTGGTGGTAACAGTGTTTTTATTCTCTTTATACAGGGAGCTGAACAGATTGATGTTGTCCAACCACGCTTGATCAGGACCGGGATATTGCCACTCTGTTTTCAACGATTCGGGAACAGTATTCCATGGGACATCGGTCTTGCGATCGCTAACCTGTCCTGTTTTAAATTCAACAAACGGAGATTCCGGCAGGTTGTTTTTAGATGAAGTATTAGCTACCTTGAAATCCATTTGCAAAGGCTTCAAATTGTACTTGAATTCGAGCGAATTCACAGCTAAATCAGTCGTATTGGCGCCTTCACGATAAGTGAAATTTAACATCTTGTCAAGATAATTCAAAACCGTACGATTGTCAATAAAATCGGATTTCAGGCGGGTATACATATTTACCAGTTTGATCGAACCGGAATGCAATCTGTAATCGAGAATCAGGTTGCCGCCGAAACGCTGCCGGGTTTCGACATGGCGATTGAGCGTCACCCGCGTCACACTAACCGGGCGAAAACCGGTTACAGGATCAACTTCAGTGCTAGTAGTTTTATAGTTGGCATTCATATTATCATCATCACGGTCGTATCTCTCGACATTTCCCAGTAAATATACACCCAATTTATCATTGAGAAACCGTTGACTAACGGATGCAACCGTGCGATAATTTCCATAATAATCTGTTTTAGCGGTATAGCCGGATTGCCACAAAGCATCATACCGCAATCCCGACGGCGCTTCCCGTAACTCCATGTTGACCGAACCACCAATGGAATTAGCGTTCATGTCCGGCGTCAGCGACTTGTATACCGAAATCGATTTGATCATATAAGGCGAAACCATGGTGAGGTCGACACTCCGGTCGTTGGAGATGCTGCCTGCCGTGTTGCCCAGCGCCGAAACGCCCATCTGCGAGCTGCCGGTGGAGGCGAGTTTAACACCTTCAACCGAGACCGTATTGAACTGAGGCGCCAAGCCACGGATTACTACTTTATTGGCTTCACCCGAGCTTTCCAGCGTTGAGACACCGGCCAGACGGCTGAGGGCCTGGGCGGCATTAAAATCGGGCAGTTCCTGAATCCGCGCTTCAGAGACAACGCTGGCGATCTTGTTCGATGCTAATTGCTGAGCAATGGCCTGCTGCTGCCCCAGGGCCTGCGCCGTGATGGTGACATCCTTGCCTTTGAGGGCAACGACCTCGAGGCCAAAGTCTTTTCGCAGATAACCATCTTCGGGAATGTCCACCACCTCGCTCTTGGTACCATAACCGATAAACGAAACCACTAGTGTCTGCCGTCCACTGGGCGCATTGGGGATATAATAACGGCCGTCAAGGTCGGCGACAGTGCCGATGCTGGTACCCCTGATCATGATATTGGCGGCGGGCAATCCCTCTTTGGTGTTGTTGTCGAACACCTTTCCCCGGATAATTCCGGTCGCCAGCAGCGACGGTGCCATGAAAATGATAATGATTCCTGTGATAAAAAAGGATTTCCTGAAGAATTGAGGATCAGTCAGGCTCAGCAACGATCGGATCGTCGCTTTACTTGTGGCAAATGCTCGTTTCATAAACAAAATCCTCTTTTTATTTCCAAATCCAGCGGTCATGTAAACAACGTTACTAATTTTCTAATCGTTGCTCAATACAAAATACCCAGGGAAATTCTTAATACGTTTCTTTTCTGTTCATCAGCTTCCTTATTCAACACATTCAAAAAGCTGTAGGTTAGATTGAGGTCCAATTTTGCTTTATTCATACCTAACGATTGTAAGAATCCTATACCGATATCATAGCCGTATCGAGGATAACCATCAAACCAGGAGGCTGAGATAGCGGGCTGAACGTAGGGGCCGACTTGTTTACCGATCTGGATCCCTAAAAAGGTAGTAATAACAGATAATGGTTCTCCTCTGACAGACGTGCTGTCATCTATAAAAGCCTTCTTACCCACAAAACTCATAGCGTTTATGCCCAATGCGGTATAGATCCACGGATCAATGGATGCCATCTTAATTACGGCACCGACTTCAGGACCGATCTTGTGAGAATCATTAAATTCAAAACCAAATTCTTCGGAATCATGATGGTGGTAGGTAAGTGTTGGAAGAGCGATACCGTTATGTATACCAAATAATATTTTTGATTGCGCCGAAAGAAAGGGGCATACTGACAAAACCATGAGAAAAGCAATGAGCAAGTTCTTCATTTACCATTCTCCTTTCGCTGAAAAAACAATTTGGGCAGATATTCATTTATGGTGATGGCAACCATCGTATGGATCGTCACCTGCTTGGTATCATATTAGAAATGGCCGAATATATTGTAATGAAAACAAAGAGCCCGTTCAACTTTTCAACGAATATAGGCGTTGATAATATTTTCCAGCATCTCCTGTCTGCCGCTCTGCAGAACAGGTTCGTCCTGACTTGATATCCAGTTCTCTAACTCGTCGAATCCGATCTTTCCGGCCATGATTTTTTCGCCGATGCCGCTTTTATAGCTGCCATATCGTTCTTCAATAAATGTTTCCAGCGATTTATCGCGCAGTATTTCATAGGCGATTAAAAGCCCGCGGGCAAAGGCATCCATACCGCCGATGTGGGCGTAAAAAAGATCGGTTGGATCATGCGAACTGCGCCGGACTTTGGCGTCAAAGTTGAGTCCACCCCGGCCTAGGCCGTTCTGCCGCAGAATGATGATCATCGCCAGCGTAGTGCTGTAAATATCGGTGGGGAACTGATCCGTATCCCATCCTAACAGCAAATCGCCACGATTGGCGTCGACGCTGCCCAGTTTGCCCGCAGCCGAAGCTGCAGCCAACTCATGCTCAAAAGAATGACCGGCGAGGGTGGCATGATTGGCTTCGACGTTCATCTTAAAATGCTCGAATAAATCATATGTATTTAAAAAATAGAGCGTGGCTGCGACATCGGAGTCGTACTGGTGCTTCATCGGTTCACAGGGCTTGGGTTCGATGAGGAATTGACCGTCAAAGCCGATCTTGTGCTTATACTCAACGGCCATGTGCATGAAACGGGCCAATTGTTCCTGTTCTCGTTTGAGGTCGGTGTTAAGCAGCGTCTCATAGCCTTCGCGGCCGCCCCAGAATACATAGTTTTCTCCGCCGAGCTCGTGGGTGGCGTCGATGGCATTTTTCACCTGCGCGGCGGCATGCGCCATGACATGCGCATTGGGACTGGTGGCAGCGCCCTGTGCATAAATGGGATTGCTGAACAGATTGGCTGTGCCCCATAATAGTTTTATGCCGGTTTCTTTCTGTAAGGTTTTAGCGTATTCCACCATGGTTTGCAGATTTTTGCAGGATTGCAGAAAGGTATCACCTGTTGGCGCGATATCGCGATCGTGGAAACAATAATACTCCACACCAAGTTTTTGAAAAAACTCAAAGGCCGCATCCATGGTCGCTTTAGCGCCATCCATGGGATCTGTGGCCTGATGCCACGCCCTGTCGAATGCGGGACCACCAAACATATCGGAGCCATCGCCCATGAACGTATGCCACCAGGCGACTGCAAATCGAAGATGTTCCGCCATGGTTTTATCGCCCACCCGGCGGTTTTTGTCATAATATTTAAAGGCGAGTGGATTCCCGGAATCTTTGCCTTCAAAAGGAATCGGTTTTGCTATATTGGGGAAATACGCGTTCGGCATATTCTCTTCACGATTTGTTTTAGAGGCATTAATACTTTCAACAACACGTTCAGCAGAAGCTGGTATATTGGATTCGGCGTTGGACGGTGAAGTAAAAGCGTCTTGATATATCGGCAAGGGTGCGATTCTGACCGGTATACACCGAATCATTGCTCACAAAAAGACGGATGTTCAGGGCAATTATTCAATATATTATCAGTTCAATTATAATTTAACCGGTTTAATGTTACAAAATATTATTTTAAATGTCAAGAAAAAATTGAATTTTCGTATCGGTAAAATATTACGGGACAGAGAAAAAGAGCATATACACACAAGCGAAAATTTCCGCCATAACCATTCCATGAATCAGCTTGGCACAACACAGGCGGGAATTTTGCCTTTTTTAGGTAAGGTCAATGTAAATCATTGTCGCACGCAATAAATAATCCCCCTGAATAGGGCTGCTAAAAAGTCAGTTTTAATCCTCCCGGAAACTTGACGACGAACTATTCTTTTTGTAATTAATACGGTTACATAAGCTTCCGGGAAGGTTCTGTGATGCATTTTTTACTCTCCGGACAACTTCCCTTGATCGGTTCCCCCCTTTTCTTTCTGATAAACCCATATCCGCAGCGCCGGGAAAAACAAGTCATTCCTGTTACTCTGACTGAACATCCTTTACAACAACTCCGCCACTTTGCTGGCGATTTGCACGACCGAAAAATACGACATGACGATACCGACAATGACCAGAATGGCAATCAGAATATTCTCCCACCATTTATTCTTATATTGCGTGCCGATATAGCTCGTATTGGCAGTAATATACCACAGCGCCAGCGAAATAACCGGGAACAGGATCACCGACGCCGCGTTACCCAGAACCGTCATGGTGATAAAATCCGGCATGCCGGGCAAAAGCCAGATCAACGGCGACAGCAAGCACCAGAGCACCATGAGTTTATAGTTGAGCATTTTGCCGACTTTATCTTTGGCAATGGGCAATTTCTCATCTGTTTTAATTTTGTGAATGATGTCGCAGAGAAGGTAGCTGTATCCCATGGCTGCGCCGCTGAGCGCATTGAAGAGCGCCGCCAGCACACCGACGTAAAAAATAATGCCGCCGAATCTACCCAGGGTCAACTTGAGCAGATTGGCAAGGTCCTCGATGGTGCTGATGGTGAGACCGCGCGTATGCAGCTCTTCGGCGCCCACCACCCAGACGGCCAGGTCCAAAACGATGATGATGATGATGCCGAAAAACAAATCATACCGCTGCACCTTGCGGTATCGCGGGCCGATCCATCCTTTTTGCTGAATAAAATACGGATAAAGCAAATTAGCCACCGATCCGGCCACGGCTCCGATCAGAGAAACCACTATAAGTAAGGCGCTGAAACTGCCCTGATCCCGTGGAATTTCGAACAGGAACGTACCTTTGACAATTCCGAAAACGTTGGGACCGCTGTAGATCGCTATGCCTAACAATGATAACGTCAACAAGCCCAGAGTTAGGTAAAAAACCCGTTGCACGCGGTCGAATTTACCGGCAAACACCAGAAAGGTGATCAGCGCCACCCAGAACAGAGACCATATATAGCTGGACCCGAAACCATACAGCAGGTGATGCGTGGCCTCTCCGATCCCCTTGATCATATAAGAGGAGTAAATATGGCCAAATGCAAACACGGCGATCCCTAAGAGGATGGGCACAATCGGATGAATGCGCTTAAAGGCGGCCATGACCGTCTCGCCATGCTGATTGCACAGGTGGTAACGGGCGATGACGTTGACGATAAAAAAGCGAAAAAGCAGAGAAATCGCCAATCCCCACATCAGAGCGTAGCCGTAATTACTGCCGGCTGCGGCCGAATTAACCAGATCGCCGGCTCCCAGCCAGGTCAGCACTACCACCAGTCCGGGACCAAAACTTTTAATATAGCCCCAAAAACTGGTTGGTATCGGCGGTGTCTCTTGAATCGATTTTGTGTTTTCAGGCGACATTTCTTCCTCCTTTTCAAGTATTTGCACCATTGAATAAATGAAACGTATTTTTTTACTTTACCAGGGCATCTCTCTCTCCGTATAGCGTCTGCCGATGTCGGCGGCGTCTTCTCTCCTGCCGGCGCCGATCATCACGCCCCGGTCAATCTGAGCCTTGACGTTATCCGGCAGTACGTTGTCCAGAAAAAAAATACCTCTGGCCTTACATAAAGCCAGAATGCTATCTCCGGCCGCCGCCACTTCCGTCGGCACAGGAGGATCGGCCCGGCCTTCGAGATAGCCATATGAAAGACCCATGTCCCTCGGGCCATGCTCCGCAAACGCAATCCCCGGTACTGCCAGGCTCTGTTCGGCGGCTTGCAATGCGAACCTGTCCTCGATTTTGAGTCCAAGCATGATTTCGCCATCCGGATTCAACGGCCAGACGTCGGCTTTTTGCAGGTATTCTTTTTCATCGATGCCCCACACATAGGCGGCAAATTTATGACTGCCCCAGCCGCGTACGCCCTCATCCAATTCCTCTTCGCCGATTCTTTGAAAAGGATATCGGGCGGCCTGGACAAACAACCTGACCGCCTCTGGACTCTGGGCGCGACACAGGTGCAAGCCGTGAACACCCTGCGCCAGAGCCTGCTGAACCATCCAGGAGCCGCCTTTAAAGGTTTCGGCATCCAATCCCAGGACGGGAAGGATGGCAATGATCGTCGGCGTGCGGTGACCGCTGGGCGTTGGCCCGCCATCGACCAACCCGCGCATAAACTCGCGCAAGAGACCAAAATCGACAGGATTATGCTCCATATTAAAGTAGATATAATCCGCCCAGGTTTTGGCCGATTTTTTTCCCTCTTCGTAGCCGCCATAAGTATCAGCATAATATATGGGCTGTCCTTCCAGCAAAAGCTCGATGCATTTGTTAATTCGCGGCTTTTTGTGTACCTGGCGGCTCATCTGCTGTGAGCTAACCGTAGTAACGACAAAAATAATCAGAAACAAGCTAAAAGAGGGGATAACCATTTTTCTGTTCATGAAAAGCCCTTTCACTATTTTTGAATGATGATTCGTATCCCGGCACTCATTTTAACCGATAGGTCGGCAGGATGGTGCATTCCAGACAACCGGAAAGATCGCCCCAAATCTCCAGTTCGGCGCCGCTGTTTGTTTTAACGACCCCCCAGTGTTCTTCCCCCTTGACGACTCGACCGACCAATTCATCCGGGTTGAATTTGCGTCCGGTTGCAAGCAGGCTGGTGGTCATTTTTTTGGGATTATAAGCGGCGCTGATTATTTTGATCTCCTCTCGGTCATCATAAAAATCCGGTGTGATGTTCATATTTTCGGTGATTTTTTCCCTGAAGCGATTATCCGCCACTATCGCCTTTGTTTTCAGCTTGAACTCGCCCCAGATGATATTTTCACGAATGACACTCGGTTGCAAGCCTGCCTTGGTCTCGATGAGCAAAAAATTGTCGAGGATGATGTTGTTTTCAATGGTCGCCTCGCAGCGCTGAAAATAGATGCCGGAATTATTCGCCACGACGTTGTGGGCAAAACGGCCGCGGCTCTCCATGGTGAAGCGCATGGCGCCGGAATTTTTGCTGGGATTGGAATTGCCGATGAAAACGTTACTGTCAATGGTTACAAAAAACAGCTCTTTTTCCGGCAGGGCATCCAGCGGCCGGTCGTAACGATGCTCCTGTCCGCCGACAAACAGGGCGCCGGCATCATCACCGCACACATTGCCGACGAACAGGTTCCGTTTGATGGTGGGTGCAGACCACAGCGCAACAAACAATGCGCCGGCATCATTGGAAGCGAGCGCCTGATTATGCAAAAATATGTTATTTTCGATTAGCGGATTCGACCACTCGAAAATCGAAACAGCGCCGCCGTCGCTGCTGCGCATGGGGTCGTTTAGGCCGGTGGTGTTGCTATAGAAAACGTTACTGGCGATCCTGCCGCCGCAGCGACCGTGCAGTGCGATGGCAGCCCCACGGCCGCATTCGGTGTTATTATGAGCGAACATATTGTTCTCGATGGTGGGAGCAGCCGCGTTGCGGCAATAAATAGCCCCGCCATCATGGGCGGTTTCATGCAGATACTGCGGATTCCATGGAACCGGGGCCAGGGTCTGATTGGCGATAAAAACAGAGTTGCTGATGGTGGGTGAAACGCCGTCACAGTAAATTCCGGCGCCCTTATCCCGGACTGATGCTTTTGTGACCACAAAGCCATCCAGTTTTGCAGCATCGGCGCCGATGATCAGGCGTTGTTGCTCTCGGCCCATAAGCACCGTAGGATATAAAAAGATGTCGCGCTGATAGCTGACGGCATCGAATCCACCCAGCAGGTCCACATGGCTTTTCATCTCGATGGTTTCACCGCTATATTCGCCCTGACTCACCAGCACGGCAGAACGAATCCCCGGTGCGCTATCGCGGATGTTTCTTAGAGCCTGCTGTATGGTCTGCCATGGCTTTTGCATCGATCCATCGCCCGAATGATCGGAACCCCGCGTAGCCGCGACATAGTATATTCTCGCATACTCATCGCGCAGCACCGGCTGCGTCACCGGTCCCACATTGGCTGTAGTCGTATGCATTTCTGAACGATAACATGAGCAAGCCATCACGGCCAGTAAAGTGAATGCCCACCCGCCACGACGGATCAATCCGCCGAACCATAGCATAAAAAAATATCCGCTTTCCCTGAAATTATCCATTATCACCCAAGCTCCGCATAAAGTTAAGGGACTATTTTGGGACACCCAAATTTGGTGTTACCCCGCGAACTGCACTGAACACGTACCACACGCAGGATTCCCTAATGTACCTGCAGATACCGATTCGGCGTAACAAACTGCATTGCATACAGTCTGGCGCCACGCAGGCGAAATACAACCTGAACCGTTTTTCCCGCCAGCGATGATACATCCGTGCTCACTTCAAGGCGGTTCACTTCGGTAAAAAGTTCTTCCTCCGATTTACCTTCAAATCCGCTAAAGGTTTCGATATTTTTTATCCACTCCACCTCTTTGGCGATAAAATCGCCATTGATGTAGACGCATTGATCGAGCGCGAATCCTTTGATGGGTTGCCCTGTTTCATCGAGAAAACCAACCTGAAGGTAGCCAACCGCATCGGTATCGACGTTCAATGTCAGGCGATTGCCCGTGAAGGTCAATGGGCGCGTGATGATGAGACCTTCCTCATCGTAAGGCGCTTCCGCCGCTACGAATCCATCAAACCGCTGCACGGTACGATAGATGGCCCGAATATACTCGTCTTCTTTGAGCCAGGATGAATGATAGCGCGTTTCGCCAAAAAAGTATTGCCAGATTTCATCGCCTCGTTTGACCATGCCGTGCGCCATATAAATCTGATGCATATCGTATGCGCCGTATTGGCCGATGCCGACGTAAACCGGCCGCGGATAACGCCGCCACTGCAAGCCATCGCGACTGACCGCAACCTGGGTTTCGATCGTCCCGGAACCTGTCCGCCGGTTTGGGTGATAGAGAATTTGTCGTGTGATCGGCCCATCGTCCTCGTAATGAAAATAAGCCTGCGGAAAGGCAATGTAGGTATCCGGCGCCCATGGGTATTTCATCGCCTTGGGCACATAGATATCGGTAGCCAGCGGATCGATGCGTTCATCATGGGCAAAGATGATGGGATATTCCACGCCAAAGCCGCTGGGGGTGAGCGGTCCGTTGTCCAGATAATGCGGCACCGGTTTTCGCAACCGCACGGTTTCGCCTATCTGCAGCGTTGTTTCGAGCGTGATGGGGTTGAAGGGCCACGTTTTTTCGATCTCCTTTGTTTCGCTGAGGACAAATGCGCGCGAACTCTTGCCGGAAGGCGTGGCGCATAAATCGGAGCGATTAAAACTGACGTAAATCTGCCGCTGTTCATCATAGTAGGAATTGGATTGTGAACCGGAGCGGAACGGCAGGATGGCGGTTTTGTGGCGGGTGAACGACCAGCCGTCGGCCGAGGAATAGAGAAAAATGCCGCGACGATCATAATCGCTGATCAGTTTCCAGCGGCCTTTGGGCGGCGCGTTCGGATCGATGAAAACGTTGCCCATGGCCGTGGGCTCGGTGATGACGTAATTTTTGCGGCCTTTGTATTCCGGCGCCAAATCGGGGGCCTTCCAGTGGACACCGTCGCTGGAGGTATGGACTTCGAACCAATCATCCGGGCCGCCATGATACATGCGGATCAGACCGTCCTCATCTTCTATGATGCTGACGTGTTTACGGAATGGCCCCTCGATGCTGTCGATGACACACTCTTCCACCCGGGGTGGATTGACGACGAAGGAAATGTGTTCCATCTTTTCGATGATGGCGTCATCAATGAACAAATATTTGCGATCCTGCAGCGGCACGATTCGGTTCTGATTTCCTTCCTGATCGAAAAGAAGCGGCGGGCCGGCTTTGAGCGAAGGGGGGGGCGGCGACTGAGCAAAACTGCCAGGCGGAACAAAGTTCCTGCTGTAGAGCACACCCAGCGAGAAGCGCAGCTCGTCTATTTTACCCGGCAGGGGATTCTGCCAGCGACCATCTCGTCCGATGCTGAAATAATCCTCCTCACCGGACGGCAAGGATTGTAAGGTGACGGTGTCGGCGAGCGGTTGTTTTTTACCGTCGACGAAATGCGTTAATCGTCCGTCGGTGGCGGAATAGACAAAGGCAAGATGATGCCATTCTTTGCCGTCGCCTTTCAGCGCTCCGGCATGCGATGGTATGTGCAGCCGGACATCCCCCGGATTGTTGACCAGGGTGAAGCCCTTGCGGTCGGCATTGAGTGTCAGCCGGGTAATCCGATCATTCTCGCCGCGCGGTCCCTGACCAATTTCAAATACTACGCCTTCCTGCACAGGACCACTCACGGGCATGAACCAGAATTCGATGGTCCAGTCGAAATCGCCGAGGTTGAGTTTGGATTGCGTCACCCGGACAAATCGCACCTCCTTGCGCAGGTGATTTTCGCCGCTCGTCATCAGGGCGCAAAAATTGCAATTGAGCCAGCTCATGGGCTCCATGGTTCTGCCTTCAGGAATTGGCAGGGAGACATAACCAAAATTCGCTCCTTCCGAAAGAGAGGCTCCGCGCTGTCGCAACCTCTGCACTGCCCGGGCGTGCTCGGGTTGTTCGAGCGGCTGCAGCGCATGGCCGAATTTGCCGGGGACAATCTGTCCCCCCGGACCCAGGACCA